>CAZERK010000192.1:0-3001 GCA_964514515.1 uncultured Planctomycetaceae bacterium | reverse complement strand
CGGCGGAATACAAGGTGCCTGAGAACGGGGATCAGCTCAGGATCAAGACGGACAACTCTTCGTATCCGGAGGTCGTCGTGCCGATCCGGGACGATCAATATCTCCGGCCGCTGACTGTGCCGCCCGAGGGTGCGAAGACGCCGTCGGCTCCTCCGAAGCGACCTACCCCTGCCGGGAAGGCCGCGTCGGCGCCCGCGCAGCCCGGCTCCAATCCCTGAGCCATTGCCGTGGATGATGCCCCGTCGCAGCGCGATCGGCGTGTCTTTTCCTTCCCACCGATTGGGCAACTTCGCCACAGCGGTCCTCGAAGCGTCCGGATCGCGCGCGGCGCCTCCGCCGCCTGGCAGTTGGGACTCGCGAAGGGGCGCGCCGCGCACTTCGTCGTGGGTCACGTCTTGATGCCGTCCAGCAGGACGACGGCAACGGGGCTGAAGATGAGCACCGGGAGCCAAGCCGGTAGAGCGGGCGCCAGCCCCAGGCCGGACATGTCGAGGCTTTGGCAGACGAACGTCATTGCATAGCAGATGCCACAGACGAGCAGGCATTTTCCGCCGGCGACCAGCACGGAGGGCCGTTCGCGGTTCAGGAAGAACGGGATGCCGAGGCACAGCAGGACCATGTTCATCAAGATGGTCGTCAGCCGGCGGTGCTTGACCTTGACGAACTCCGCGGCGGCGGTGCCCTGGAAACGTTCCTGCAGCTTGCTGAGTTCCGGCAGGCTCAGGAACGACGTCCACATGGAGGCTTGCAGGAGCCCCAGTTCCTTGGGCGTCAGGTCCGATGCATATTCCGGGACGGGATGCCGGCCCAGCTCTTCCATCCCTCCGGCTTCGATGTCTGCCCCCGGTTTGATGCTGTAGCCGTTCGTCAGGTGCCACACCTGATGTTCCGGGTCCCAGCGCGCTCGGTCGGCTCGGATGACCTCGGTCATGCGGGCGTCCGCGTCGCGTTTGAGAACGATGACGCCGCGCATCTCCTTCGAGCGAGGGCTGAACATCGACGCGGACAGCAGCGCGCTGTCGCGATCCGGCTGGAACCAGACAGCGAAGGAGTATCGCCCTTCGACGTCGGAATGTTTTCGGGAGAGCTTGTCGGCGATTCGCGGTACGACGAATTCCTGGTCGAAGAACCAGAGGGCGTTCATGGCCAAGGCGGCCAGCAGGACCGGCGCCGCCACGCGATAGAGCGATGTTCCGCTGGCCATGACGGCGGTCAGCTCGTTCGTGCGGTAGAAACGCCCGAGGGTGAAACAGGCCGCCAGCAGGATGATGACGCCAGCCAGTTGGGCGAAATACAGGAAGAGGTTGTATCCGTAATAGTCGACGATTTGCGTGAGCGTTCGCAACGTGCCCTGGGACTCGATCTGCGTGAACTCGTCCAGGTTCACGAACAGGTCCAGGATCACGTAGAGGCCGATCATCACGCCGATGGCGACCACGTAGTTGACGAAGAAGCCTCGCAGGATGTAGCGGTCGATCGTGTTCAGCATCGCGTATGCGCTGCCTCGCGGGCCGTTCGCCGAAGGGCGCGCGGCGCTCCTTCAACTAACGCTTCAACACGCTCACGGCAAAGAAGCCGGTGACGAGATACATGAAGCCCGTCGCGCTCCACATCACCATGACGCTGAGGGTGATGTACTCGGGTTGATCGGCCAGATTCCGGCCGACGATGCTCGCAACCACGACGAAGACCATCGGAATGCAACTGATCCCGAAGGCGGTCAGCACCTGTCCGCCGCGGATGATGATGCCCAGGACCGCGCCGAACAGGACCACGGCGATGGTCGAGAGGGAGTACGACGCGCGAAAATGGACTTCGCCCTCGATCTCCGATCGGAGCTTGGCGATCCATTTCAAGAGGCGCTCTCTCAGACGCTCCTGCTTGACGTAGAGTTCGAAGGTCTGGCTTGGATCGGCGAGCTTACTGAAATCGAAGGCGGCGACGCGTTGGGCCAGGACGGGCTGGTCGAAGAACGGGATCGGCCGCAGCGATTCTCGGTCTTTCCGAACGGCGCGGTCCGAGGCGTTCCCCGTCCGGCGCCGGATTTGCACGTTCTCCAGGAGGTCCACCATGATGACGGGGCGATCGCGGCTTAAGCCGCTCCGCAGTTCGATGTTGGCCCGATGGGCCGTCAGCGTTTGCGGGCCGCCTTCGCCGGTTTCCTCCACGCGGACGCCGCGCAGCAGCGTGCGGCCGTCGTCGGGGTCGACGGCGAAGGCCTCGGCGGAGATGACGTAGGCGGCGCCGACGGCCTGGAAGGAGACCGTCCCGTCTCCTCCGCGGCTGGGATCGAGGTCGGCCTGCACCTCGTCGTTGAGGAAGAGCGACATCATCTCTCGCCGCATATGGCTGGCGATGTCGGCGATCTCCGGGTCCAATTCCGGTTGTTGTTGCAGGGCGATCAGTCGTCCGAGATTCTCGAACTTGGTCTTGCGCCGGATGGGGATGGGGATGTCGAACGGCCCCAGGCTTTGATGCTCCAATTCGTAGTACTGCTTGCGGGCGGCGTCGAAGCTGCGGACGTCGTACAAGTCCACGGTCACGCGCGGCGTCGACTGCGAGCGGTCGAACTCGATGAGCGTGACTTTGGACGTGCCGAATCGGACGACCTCCTGCTGCTCGACCTCGAGGAAGGCGACGCCCTGGAGTTCCAGGTACGTGCGGTTGGGGGGTAACGCGATGCCTTCGGGGCCCGTGCTCGGCAGGTCGCAGCGGGCCGCGGTGATGCGAAACCGGCTGAAGGCCAGCGGCTTGGCCTTCTTGAACTGGTTCATGACGATGGAAGGGAGGTCGCGGCGGCTGAGCTCCTCGATCTGGCGGGAGAGCTGCGGGATGAGGTAGTTCCAGGACCAGTACGTGAAGGCCGTGACCAGGGCGCCGAGGACGAGGGCGGACAGCAGTATCTTATGGATATTGATGCCGGCCGCGCGGCAGGCCCGGAGCTCGTTGTCGGCGGCGCTGCGACCGTACGTGATGGCGGCGCTGAACAGGGCTGCGACGG
>CAZERK010000191.1:5506-6686 GCA_964514515.1 uncultured Planctomycetaceae bacterium | reverse complement strand
CAGCAAGGCAGTGTTGGGCAGAAATCGCGTGGCCGCGCTGGTCCTGGTTGAGGCCGCTGCCGCGGCGGTCCGGCATCAACACGGCAAAGCCGCGGTCGGCGAGCATCCCGGCGGACGCTTCGTACCAGCCGCCATGCGATTGGATTCCGTGGAGGTAGAGGACGGCCCCTCGCGGGTTGGGAGGCCGCCACCAGCGGACGGCAGACCGGTAGCCGTCAGATAGCGAGATGGTCTCGATCGTCGCCTGCGGCATCCGCGCAGCCTATGGCGAATCGTGCGGTCGCGGCAAGCCGGAATCGAAGACCGCCGGACGGATTCCCACGAGCGCGTGCCGTCTTGTCAGGCGGTCCTATTGCGACTGACCACCGTCCGCTCCCGGGGCATAGAACGTCTGGATGGGCGCGTCGAGCACGTCGCGGACCATCGCGGCGACCTGGTCAAGTTCCTCACGCGACAGGGGCGAGGCGCAGGCCTCCGCCGTCTGTCGGGCGATCGTGTAGACCTGAACGAGCTTGAGGCGTCCGCCGGCCGCCACGATTTCCTTCAACCGGCAGGCGAAGGCCCGGACCTCCTCCTCCGGCGGCAACTGACCGTTCACGCGCATCCAGAGCGACTGGATGACGATGGGCCGTACGCGAGCAGCGTCGAGGATGTTCTCCAGGACGTGCGCGAGCGGGAAGTTCGGCCGATTGATGCGGCGGAAGTAGGCCTCGGTGCCGGCGTCCAGCTTGGCCCAAATCTCCCCGTTGTTGTCGTCGAGGAAACAAAGGGCCTCCCGCACGTTGGGCTTCGTCAGGTAACAAGCGTCCGTCAAGAGCACGATCTTCGTGTCGTCCAGCCTGCGAGCGCTTCTCGCTTCCGCGGCGATTCGCACGGCGTCGCCAAAGCGCGGGTACGTCGTCGGCTCGCCGTCGCCGCTGAAGGCGATGTCGCGGATGACGTGCTCTTCGGGTTGGAGGCAGTCGAAAGGCGGTTGTTGGAAGAGCGACATGTTGATGGCGGCGTCGAGCAGGCCCTCCAACTCCGCACGAAGCCGCGTCAGATCAACCTTGCGAACCTCCGCGGGCGTCGTGCGGTCAACCTGACAGTAGATGCAGTCGAAGTTGCAGGCCTTGTCGGGGTTGACGTTGATGCCGATCGACAGGCCGCCGCTTCGACGCGACACGACCGGATAGCAGTA
>CAZERK010000191.1:0-5496 GCA_964514515.1 uncultured Planctomycetaceae bacterium | reverse complement strand
TTTCGGCCGTGCCGCTGGTAGGCGATACGGAGCGCGTTGTCGGGGGTCTCGTTCATGCTGCTCCATCCGCCGGGAGGCTTCGTCGAGGCCGTCTGCCGTCTCGGAAGGCCGACCGACGGAGCCGGCTGGCTACCTTCCCGTAGCGATCATCCTAGCGCAGAGCCCGACCGCCGGGAACCGTCGCTGCGAGGGCATCGGAACGGCCTGGGAGCTTGGCTCGCAACCGCCCCCTCGCGACGGCCGCCTGACATCTACCTGCGAGACTCACCGGACACGATAAAGCGGCTTCTCAACCAGGCGGCCTGCCGACAGCGGCTCACGGTTCGATCGGCGATTCGACGTCACGATTCCAATCCCGGCCACGTTTAGCCCAACCCGTCTCCGATCTCCACGCGATCAGAACCTGGTCGTCTTCTGATGCGGGAATCGCTTCAATCAATCGCCGCCATCTGGATCGATGTCACGGAAGGCGCCTTCTGGTATAATTATAAGTTGCGCCAGGCAGCCCCTCGGACGGAATCAGGACCGAAACAGCGATGCGCGTGCTCGCCAGGGCTCGGTCGAGCGGACAGAGATGCTGTCCGACGGTTTGAGAGGCAAGGTTCAGTCGGGCTTTCTCGAGGTCTCAGGCCATGTCAGGTCACAGCAAATGGTCGAACATCAAGCATAAGAAGGGCGTCGCCGACGCCCGGCGCGGCAAGTTGTGGAGCAAGCTCGCCCGGAACATCATCGTGGCGGCCAAGTCCGGCGGCGGCGATCCCGCCATGAACCTGACGCTGCGATACGCGATCGACAAGGCCAAGGAAGCCAACATGCCGGCTGACACGATCGACAAGGCCATCAAGAAGGGCACGGGAGAACTGGGCGGCGCTCAATACGTGCCGGCCGTTTATGAGGGCTACGGACCAGGCGGCGTCGCCTTCATCGTCGACGTCCTGACCGACAACCCCAATCGTACGGCCCCGGAGATTAAGAAGATCTTCGAGCGGGCCGGCGGAAACCTGGGACCGTCGAACTGCGTCAGTTGGAACTTCGCCACGAAGGGCATCTTCATCGTAGGGGCCGCCGATGCGGAGGAGGACGCCCTCATGGAGATCGCGTTGGAGGGCGGCGCGGACGACGTCGTGCGCGAGGGCGACACGTTCGAGATCAAATGCGAAGTCGCCGCCTACGAAACGACAAAGAAGGCCCTGGCAACCAGGAACGTGTCGGTCCAGCGGACCGAAATCACGAAGATCCCCGGCTCGACGATCAAGGTTGGCGAGGAAATCGGCGAGCGCGTCTTCAAGCTCATCGAGACGTTCGAGGACCATGACGACGTGCAGAACGTCTACTCCAACTTCGAGATGTCCGATGAGGTCATGGCGAAGCTGAGCTGACGCAGGAGCCCGGCTCGATCGTCGGACGATGCCGCCCGGCTTCGCGAGGCCGGAATCGTTCAGGCTTCTGCGTGAAGTTCTCCGAGCAGTCTGAAGGGCGCCGGTTGCACCATCATCGTGGAATCGCTCAGCCTCCTCGGCGTCGCGCTCTCCGGGGATGCGACCGCCGCGCTGACGACCGGGGCAAGCCGCCGAAGCGTGGTTCTTCGCCTGTAGGCCGGCGCTCTCACGGAACCGGCGGCTGCGACGTCGGCTGAGAGGCCTGCGGCTCTGTTGGGCTGCGATAAGGCTGACCGGCTTCGTAGAGCTTCAACCGCCCTTCGAGGCCTTCGATGAGGCGCTGATTGCCCGCTGCACGAGCCAACTCCAGGGCTTTCCTCGTCGTCTCGACCGCCTGATCAAACTGACCCGATTCCGCATACGCTGCGGCGAGCGTGTCCATCGCTCCGGGCTCCCGATAGTTCGTGCTTTGGCATGCCAGCTTGGCAAGCTCAACGGCTTCCGGGCCGTTGCGAAGCTGATCGTCTGGGGCCGTCGCGAGAATCCACGCCAAGTTGTTGGCAGGTTGAGCGTGTCCTGGGCCGAAGCGCAGCGCCTGGCGATAGGCGTCCGCTGCATTCTTGGTCTGCCGCTGGGCCTCGAGGGCCGTTCCCAAGAAGAACCAAGCTTGGGCATCTTCAGGACTTGTGCTCAGGATCTCCCTGAACTCTTCAACCGCCGCAGCAAGGTCTCCCTTCCTTCCCAAGGCAAACGCGATGGCCTTCTTCGCATTAGCGTCTCTGGGATCGATCTGCGACCAGGCTCGGTAATGCTCCAGGGCCTTGTCCACGTTCCCCTGTCCGTTGTACAAGTCGCCGATGAGGCGATGAGCCATCACGTGGCCCGGCTGAAGTCGAAGCACCTCGCTGAATTGCTCGATCGCCTCGGGCGCTTTCCCTTGATCCCGCAACGCCATCGCGAGGTTCATTCGGGCCGTCGCGTCCTTCGGTTCAACGTCCACGTATTTCCTCAAATACGAAACCGCCTCGTCCAGCCTCCCTTGCGCGGCCAACGCGCTGCCCAACGCGAACAACGCCTTGGGGTTCTCGATGCCCAGGCGGATCGCGTCCGCGTAATGCTGCGCCGCGGCGGCGAGCGCGCCGTTGCGCTCCTGAACGGTCGCCAGGCTCATGTGCGCGAGCGCGTCGTCCGGCGCCAACGTCAACGACTGCTCCAGTTCGCGCACGGCGTCCGCCATCGCGCCCTGTCGGCTTAATACGACACCCAGATCGTAATGCCGGACGGCCTCCGCCTTCGTCGCGTCCCACCGCTCTGGAGAATGCCGGGCCGCGCCCGCGGGATCTCCGTTGGCCCGGAGAATGTGGGCTAGGAACTCGTGGACCTCCTTGTCGCCCGGCGCGATGGCCACGGCGTCGCTCGCGTATCGCACGGCCTGGACGGCGTTCTTGTTGGCCAATTGGAAGCGCGCGACCCGCAGCAAGACCATTGGATCGCCCGGTTTGAGTTCCAGGACCTTCTCGGCCGCTTCGACGCCCTCGTCCCAGCGGCCAGCCTTGCCGAGTTCATCCGCCAGGCCCGTCCAGAAGCGCGGCGTCATGGGGCTGCGATTCGCCAGATCACGCATTTGGCGCAGCAACTCATCCGTCGACAACTCCGTCTTCTTCTCCTTCAGACGGGTGTATTCGTCCAGAATGGGCAGCATGTCCGCGGTGTCCGGCATCGTTCTAAACTGGTCCTTCAACGCGTCGTAGGTCGAGCTCTCCTCCCCCCCGCCGACGTAGCCCAGCGCTTCGAGACGCGCGACATCCTCGCGCGTGGATTCCACGCGACCGGCCGCGTGCGGCGCCATCTCGGCTTCCATCGCCGAAAGTTGCCGCTCCAGCGTTTGAACGATGTCAGGATTGGCCTCGGCTAGATTGGTCTGTTCGCCTGGGTCCTTTCGGCGGTCGTACAGCATGTTCTTTGCGGAGCGGACGTACTTCCAATCGTCCGTCGTGATGCTCCAGGCCGGGCTCCATCGAAAACCGTCATACGGGTTGAACGTCTCGCTGTAGCAGGCCTCTGATTCGAACGCTTGGCCGAACAGCGCCGGCGCGAGCGTGCGCCCGCTGCGCGGATCGGCCGGCTCGATCTCGAGCAGCGTCTGCAGCGTGGCAAAAAGGTCGACGAGCGAAACAAGCGCATCGACCCGTTGCGCCTCGCCGATCCGTCCCGGCTGCGAGACGATCAGCGGTACGTGCAGCGTCGTCTTGTAGAGCTGCATGCCGTGTCCCATCTCTCGATCCGGCTCACCCGGCGGCCCGTACGACTCACCGTGATCCCCCACGGCCACCACCAGCGTCTTTCGGGTCAGGCGCTGCTCCTTCAGCAGCTTCGTCAGCTTGGCCACCTGCATGTCCATGAAGGCGACCTCCGCCTCGTACGTGGCCAGTCCTTCGAGAAACGTACCCTTCAACTCGTCGTGGGCGTGCGGCGGGGCGTGCGGATCATAGAAGTGCACCCAGCAGAAGAACGGTTTAGCAGGATCTCGCTGGGCGAGCCATTTCAGCGCGGCTTCAGCGACCACGCTGCCCGGGCGATATTGAGTCAACGGATCGTCTACCGTCTGCTTGTACGCGGTGGATAAGTCGTCGTCGTACACGTCGAAACCGCGATCCAACCGGTTTCGCGAATCGAGCGTGAAGGACGCGATGAACGCGGCGGTTTGATAGCCCTTGCTCTTCAGAATCTCGGCGAGCGTCGACGCCTTCACGTCCAGCTTGAGATCGCCGTTGACGCGTAGCCCGTGCTCCGGCGGCTGCAAGCCGGTCATCATCGTGGCGTGGGACGTCAGCGTCAGCGGCGCCGTGCAGACGGCCTGTTCAAACAGGACGCCTTCATCGGCAAGCCGATCAAGCGCGGGGGTGATCTTCGGCTTGTGCCCGTAGCACCCCAGGATGTCCGCGCGTGTCGTTTCGAGCGTGATCAGCAGGCAGTTGTAGGGGCCGCTGGCGGGTCCTTCTTCTTCGCGGCTGCAATCCGTCCCCAAAATCGCAAGGGCCGAGAAGAGCCAGACGCAGCCCCACGTGATTCGCAACGATTCGTGATGAGCGTTCACCCTTGTTCTCCCCGCGATCGAGACCTCGCGCCAGCGCGAGGACCTTCTTGACCGTTCTTTCGACGGTCTTGTACCTGCCTATTGCCTATCCGTACCGTGTGGCTTCGTCAAGACGTGTAGGCCGATTGGGCGGAAAGCCGCTGTGCAAATCGCGTCCTTGCGCATCCGCCTGAGCCGCATACCCCCATGCAGAACTGCGGCCGTCAGGGAGCGGTCATTCCGCCGGGCATGACAACCGCTCCCTAACGGTCGCGGCTCTGTTCGGGCTCGCGCCGGCGCGGCTGACACGGCGAGACTGCAAATGCTCCGCCGGAAGCTCGCCGTCTCAACAGATGTGGCGAAGCCGTCGAAGGCAGGGAGATTGGACGTTGCTACTTCTTGCCGCCGCCTTCCGCGCGCTGCTTCTGCGCCAGCGTGGGCAGGGCCTCCAAGCGAGCCTTGAGCTCATCGAACATGGCGTCGACGGCTTCGTTCAATTGTTTGAGGGTGTCGGTTCGCGTTTTCGCATCGGCAATCAGCTCCGCTCGTGCGTAGTCGTGCGTCCGACTAAGGCGGTACTGATAGGCGCGACTGCGAAGATCTCGCAGGATCGCCTGTGCCTTGGTGAGCTGCGCCTCCGTGAACTCGTACTTCTCGGCCACGGACGCAACGTATCGATCCCATTCATCCAGCGGCGGGGCCGGCGCGAGCGGCTCGCGTTTGACGGCCCCGCGAGACTCCTTTTGAGAAGCGTCCTTCGGTTCCGGCCCCTTTGGATGACCAACAGGGTCAATCTTGGGCGGCGACACGGGTCCGCGACGCTGCGGAGCAGCCTCGGCGTCTGGACGCACAACACGGCGGTCTTCGGCTACCCTCTGTGCCTCGGTCTCCATCTGGCTCCTGAGATCCGCACCGCGAGGACCCGAAGGCATCGGCCTCTCTTCGTGGGATGTCGGCGCCATCCGAGAACGCCGCACATCGATCCGGTCTTTCTTCTCGCCGGCCAATCGCCGCAGATCTTCCTCTTGCACCGAGTTGTAC
>CAZERK010000190.1:1542-6771 GCA_964514515.1 uncultured Planctomycetaceae bacterium | reverse complement strand
CAGCCGCGACGGCGTATCCAGCCGTTGCCGGTCGCAGTACGCGGTGATCGGCACGCCCTGGACGTACTCCATCGCAAAGTACGGACGGCCCTGCGCGGTCGCCCCTGCGTCGAGCACCGTGGCGACGTTCGGATGGTCCATCATCGCCAGCGCCTGTCGTTCCGCCTCGAATCGGGCGACGACGCGATGCGTATCCATGCCCGGCTTCAGAATCTTCAGCGCGACGCGCCGGCGGACCGGCTGCGACTGCGCCGCGAGATCGACGACGCCGAAGCCACCTTCGCCGAGAAGCTCCAGTAACCGATAGGGGCCGATCTGATCGCCCGGCTTGTGCGCCCAAGCAGAAACGGAGGCAGAGTCGCTCCCATCGGAGAGCCCGGGGCGACGGTCGTGCGCGCGAGCGTCCAACGATCTGCCGGGCAGCGCCGGCGTGGGGCAGGCATCCAGTCCTCGCAGGTGCCGCACGATATCCTCGTGCTCGGCGACGAGGGCGGCGCTTCGAGCGGCGCATCGCTGGCATCCGGCGAGGTGCTCACGGGCGGCGGCGGCCTGGGCCTCCGACAGGTCGCCGGCGTGGTAGCGATCAAGTTCAGCATCGCTGAGACAACTTGACATGGGCGCGTCCTCGCGGTCGAAAGGTTCTGCGAAGCTCGACTATCCCGTTCCTTCCAGTAGCTCCTTCATCTTGGCGGACAACATCCGCGTCAGCCGCCATTTGATCTTGTACAACTGGTTCGCGCTGATGCCGAGTTCTTCGCAGACGCGTTCGACGGGCAGCCCCTCGACCACGTAACGGTTGAACGCCCCAAAGGTCGGTTCATCCACCTCCTGCCGGACGAGCTGCATGCAATGCCGCAGATGCTCCTGCATCCAGACCTGATCGAAGACCTCCTCGGGCGACGGCTCACGCTGTTGGTCACGTTTGAAGTCCTGCGACTCGGCCGCCTGCTCGTGCCGACCGCGAAGCAGGTTGCGAACGCGGTTGTTGACCAGCGTCCGAAGCCAGCCCTTGAAGCGACCTTTCGTCGGGTCATACTCGAAGCTCCGAATATGCTCGTGGACGGCCAGCATGCAATGCTGCACCACGTCTTCCGCCCCCGCATGATCCAGCCCTCGCGCCGTCGCGTAGCGGTAGAGCATCGGACGGTAGATCGCGTCGAACTCCCGCCACGCCTCCGCGTCGGAGCGGTCCCGAATCTTGACCAGCAGGCTGCCCCGTGTCGTTTCCATGATCGGCTCCCGAATCGGGGCGCATTGTAGCCGATCCGTCTGCTCTGGTTCAGACGCTGTTTCACAACGCCAAGGAGCCCCGGACTTCAGTCCGGGCGGCGCCACAAAGGGGCAGTCCTGAAACAGCTTCTCAGCGGTCTCTCAGACGGCGACTGCCTCAGATGAGTACACGCGAGCGGGGCCGATCTTCCCAGAAATCCTCTTCCTCTTTGCCTTCTTTCTGCAACGTGAAGCCGCCCTCGCCCGCGTTTCCGCAAGAACCCGCCAACGGCAAGAAAACAGCCAAGCCTGCGGAAGAATCGCCTCGCGGCCGTGTACCTCCTTCGTCAGCGACAGCCGCCGCGTCCCGGTGTGCGGCGGAAACGGAACCAAACGCAAGACAAGGAGCACAACGATGACTCGAAACACGATCCCATCAGGAAGCGTCGAGATGAAGGCGAAGTCGGCCCGAATCGGCCGGACCTTCGGTGGCACAGCCGGCGTGGCGTGCGTGGCGGTCCTCGTGCTGCTGACGTGCGCGGCCTCGGCCCAAGCCCAGTACGGCGGCGACACGTCGCAGTCCCCTTACGGCTACGACGGCTACGTGCAGTACGATCCGTACGGCAACCCGATCTACCCCGACTCGACCGGCGGCTATTCCGGCGATTCAGGCTCGCAGCCGTCATCGTCATGGGACGGGTACGAATGGGCGGATGACAACGATCCGCAGGACGGCTACCCGGGCACGACCACCGCGACGTCCAACTATGCCCTCTGCGTCGGCATCAACCAATACGCCACGGGCAGCACGCCTCTGCACGGCTGCGTCAACGACGCGAACGGCCTCGCGGCTGCTTTGACGAACGATGCGGCTCGCTGGCCCGCCTCGAACGTGACGGTGATCACGGACGCGGGCGCTACGAAGGACGCCATCCGCAGCAGCCTCTACACGATGGGGCAGTATGCCAGGCCCGGCGACGTTTGCCTCTACTACCATTCCAGTCACGGCGGCCAGAACTACGGCACCAGCGCGTTCATCGTCGCCTACGATGACTACTACAGCGACGAAGAGCTCGGCTACGATCTTGCCCAGTTCTTCAGCACGCAGACCAAGATCATCGTCATCCTCGACACGTGCTTCTCGGGCGGGATGTTCAAGGCCGACGCCTCGGGCCGCGTCAGCCCGCAGGCCGGCGGCTTCACCTTCGCCCAAAACGTGGTGGCCGCGTATCAAAACGCGGTCGGCGAGGGGCTGGCCAAGGACGCCAACGCTCGAACCCGAGCCCTGGGCGGCAACATCGGCTTCATCACCGCCTCGGATTACGACGAGACCTCTTCCGAATACAACGGCAGCGGCCTGTTCACGGGCCAGTTCGTCAGCGCCTTCGTCAGCGCCGGCGTCGATACGAACGCCGACCAACTGCTGAGCTTCTGGGAGCTCTACACGTGGGCGGCCCCGCGGGTCAGCGTTGGCCAGACGGCCCAGTCGCTCAACGAGTCGCTGCTGAGCACCACGGTTGCCGCGAAGGCCTCCGCTTCCTCGACCTCCGCCGCAGGCATGTTGGCGCCGGCCCCGATCGCGTGCGGCGCCATGGGCGGAAGCATGCCCCTGATGGCGACCATCGGTCTGACCGCCTTTGCCGGAACCAGCGCGGTGTGCCGACGACGACGCCCCCGACGGTCGTGAGACCCGCCTGACCGACAAACCCTCCTCCCCTACGAACCCCCGGGGCGCCGCTCTCCCCCGGGGGTCTTTGCATCATCACGTGCGTGTCACATCGCGGCGGAGTCTTTGAGAGCCGTCGGCCTTGGCCGGCGGGTGGTCCGCAGTACGATGTGACTCCCGAATTGCGGATTGCCGGTTGAGCGAGCCTGGGCCGAGCCCTCAGAAACGCCGAGGACTGAGAAGATGTCTCAGCGTCGACAGCACGGCGCAACAAGGCCCTGACGGGCGATCACGTTCGATGACGCGATGGCCTCTGGATGAAGACAAAGGCGTAAACCAGGCAACCTGCCAGGATGGCGCTGGATCCGATGACGAACGCCTGAAACAACGGGCCTGAAATCCCCAGGGCGACGGCCGCGGCGTAGGGTTCATCCGGAAAACCGCCCCACAGGATCATCCGGGGGATGCCGAGGGACGGCAGCGTGTAGGTCAGCAGGTCGATCCACCAGATGCCCAGCAGCGCGAGAATCGTCCTCGCCCACGTGCACCGCGGCTTCAGACAGAGCAACACGACCGCGACGACCGACACGAGCCACGTGCTCATCGAGCCGCCAAGTCTCATCGCCTGGCGTCCCGTCTCGCTCTCGATGCCGTAGACTGTGCATGATCCATATTCGCGGCTTTCTCCTTGCCATGCGAACTGCGGGAAGATCTCGAATCCTCGCACGATCACCCTGCCGACTTGCCCGCCGAACATCGACCCCACCAGTCCGTGTCCGACAGCTTCATGCCACGCTGTGCCGACAAGATGGTCCAGGAAGAGAAGGATGGCGCACATGGCGATGGTCGTCGGAATGCGAATCCAGGTTTTCCAGGCTGCTTGCATGGCTGCTGCTCGCAGGAGAAGAACCGGAGGTCGAAATGATTCTGCCGCCTAGCCGGCTCTGCGCAAAGCGTTCTCTGGTCTTTTCTCGCAATGCGGGCGTTCCTTCGTACAAGGCGCCTTGCTGATCCCGATGCACGTCGGAACGGCTCCAACACGAATCCTGCCTCTTGGGCGGAGGCGCGTTGAACTGACGGGCCTTGTCGCGGTACGATGAGACAGGAAGGATGCGAGCCCGATAGAGGAGGGAGAACACGCCATGAAGCTCCGTCTCGGTGCGATCATCTGTCTGTCTGTCGTTTCGGTCGCCGCGGCCCAGACGCCCTATCACACGACGCCGGACTGGACGTCGGCGGACCACGAGGTCAGCACGGGCGGGGCTTTGGTCGACCTCGACCTCGACGGCTGGCTCGACCTCGTCGTCTCCAACGGCAACGACATGGCTCAGCAGCACGTCGCCGTCTACTACAACCAGGGCGACGGCACGTTCCCATCCTGGCCGGACTGGGAGTCGGACGACTTCGCCTACAACGGCCACCTGGATGTGGCCGACGTCAACGGCGACGGTTATCCCGACGTCGCCGCGGCCTATCTCGGCGAGTTCGACACGACGGGGCCGGTGGCCCGCCTGTACCTCAACAACCACGGCACGCTCTCATCAACGCCCGACTGGACGGCCAGCCTGATCGGCAACGCGTTCGGCGTGGCCTTCGGCGACATGAACAACGACGGCCGGCCGGACCTCGCGGTGGCCACGGGCTGGGCGTATAGCCCCCAGCAGTACTATCACAACCTCGTCTATCTGAACGTCGACGGGACGCTCGCGTCGTCGCCGAGTTGGACCTCGAGCGATACCTATCACTATCAGGGCGCCGTCTGGGTCGACGCCAATCGTGATGGCTGGCTGGATTTGGCCTACGCCGCGGGCGGCACCCGCTCGCGGGTCTACATGAACCTCGGCGGCATTCTTGAGACGACGGCTTCGTGGTACCTCACGGACCAGACCAGCCAAGACGCGATCATGGTGGCGGCCGGCGACCTTACCAACGACGGGCTCCGCGACCTGTACATCGCCGACAACAACCAGCTTTCCGGCGGGAGCGGGCGATTCCGAGCCTACTACGGACTGGCCGGCGGGACGTTCCGGACGACCGCGAGCTGGACCTATTCGGACGGCTACTGCTCGGCGGTCGCCATCGCCGACGTGAACGCCGACGGCCTGCTGGATTTGGCGACCGGGGCGTGGTGGGACAAGACGCGCATCTTCTTCAACAACGGTTCGGGTCTGGGGGCGACTCCGCAATGGAACTCCGGCGGCACCAGCGTCGTGGAGAAGATTTGCTTCGGTGACATCGACAAGAACAGCCTAAGGACGATCAGCCAAACGCTGCCGGGCGATGGTACGCAACGGCTGTTCTACCTGGGCCGCCAGCCCATCCAGGAGGTCGTCAGCGTCCACCAAGACGAAACG
>CAZERK010000190.1:0-1532 GCA_964514515.1 uncultured Planctomycetaceae bacterium | reverse complement strand
GCGGAGCCGACGAGTACATGCTGAACCGGGAGAACGGCTGGATCACCGTGGCCGCCGCCCCGACCGTCGATCTGGTGGTCGTGTACACGTACTCGGCTCGATTGGACATGACGATCACGAACTGGGACAGCTCGCTTGGCAACTATGCCTACTACAACCTGCTCGTTGCGCGCGGCGACGCCAACTGCGACGGCTTGGTAGACTTGTCGGATATCGAGCCGTTCGTCCTGCGGCTGCTCGATCGGGCGGCATACGACGACGCCCATCCCGACTGCGACGCCGATACGTTCTGCGACATGAACAGCGACGGGACCATCGACGGCGACGACCTCCAGGGCTTCGCCGAAGCCATCCTGTGACGTGCGCGCCCCGCCGTCCAGCCGCGACGCCTGGTTGCTGCGACGCCGCTCGGTTGATTGAACGTGACGCCCTTCTGTTGTTCAGCCGCGACGCGCAGCGGAGCGCGCCGCTTGAGCGCCTACGCGCTGACGTTGAGGCTTTGGCCCAGCGTGCCGCTCGTGCTCGATCCGGCGCTGCCGACGGATCGGCTGTAGGCTCCCGCCTGCACAGCCGCCGCGTTGCTCGTCGTGGTGATTTCCAGCACCTGCGAGGACTGGCTCATCTCGATGGAGCGGTACTGGCCGAGGTCGTAACGCGAGCCGGCCGACAGCGCGAGCATCCCGACGAGCCCCGCCAGCAGCTTCTTGTCTTCGTCCTCCTTGTCCTTCTGCCCCAGCAGGATTTGGATCAAGGCCAGGACGAGGGCCGCCAGCTTGTCGTTGGTCGCGGATCCCTGCGTGGCGTAGGCACCGCTTGAACTCGACAGGCTCCAACTTTGCTGCGTGCTCGTGATGATGCTGCCCGTCTCGCCTGACTGCGGCAGACTGCCGCCGGCGCTGAGGACTTGGCGACCTGTCCCAAGGGACTGCCCAACCGACGTCCAGGCCGACAGGCTCCCGACCGATGAACTGACGGCGCTGATGCCTGCGATCTCGCTCATGGCGCTCCCCCCCAACGTGTAAGAACAGCGGACGGCAGACAGCGGGCAACCGCCGGACCGACCGCGACCCGGCGCTAACGTCGAACGTTGCTGCCGATAATCGTTGCCCGGCCGACGCGACAGGCTGGACGGCCGAACGTTGATAGGTCTGCAACGCTTGGAGCGGCCTTGCCGAGGCGTTCGTTGAGATGCACGGAGGCAGCCATCGCACGCCGATCGCTCTCAGATCGCGGCGAATCCAGGCCGAGACTGGCACGGGACGATTGCTATCTCGACAGCGATGCAGGCGACTCCGCACCGGCGCGGATTTCGAAGAGCCAGTCTGACCCGTCCGAAGAGCGGTACAACAGCCTCGACGCGTGCGGGTCGTTCAGAAGCTCAAAGAGAGCAGCGGGATAGGCGATGCCGTAGTCGGTGTCGCGCCAGAGGACGTGCGTCACGCCAAGCGAGCGGAGGATGCTCCCGACGTCGTCCGTCGGCCGGGCAGGCTTCAACACGTCGGCCATCTGCGAGGCCTCGATGAAGCTGTCGG
>CAZERK010000189.1:0-6788 GCA_964514515.1 uncultured Planctomycetaceae bacterium | reverse complement strand
TTTGATCGCGGACGGGCCGAACTTGAGCCCGCCTTGCACGTTCGCATGCGAACGATAAGGCTGGCAGGCACGCTCACGGCTCCGCCCTCAGAAGCGCCTGTATCCGCCGCTTCCAGTCTG
The DNA here is from genome assembly GCA_964514515.1 of uncultured Planctomycetaceae bacterium. GTDB lineage: Bacteria > Planctomycetota > Phycisphaerae > UBA1845 > UTPLA1 > CAZERK01. Next base: position 6,668 of record CAZERK010000189.1, on the reverse strand, counting down.
TGTTGAACTTCTGCCGCAGCGCGTCGGCCTGCTCGAACACCTCCAGCAGAAAGACGCCCTGGTAACCGACCTCGTGCAGCGCCTCGCAGCACGCTTCCCACGGTAGATTGCCTGAGAACGGCAGCAGGTGCGCGTCGACGGCGCCGTCGTTGTCGCAGACGTGCGTATAGCGAATGTGCCGCCCTGCGATGCGTATCGCCTCGACGACGCCGCACGTCATGTGCGCGTGAGCGATGTCCAGCAGAAAGAGCACGTGCGGGCTGTCCACGGCGGCAATCTCGTCGACGAGCCGCCGAACGTCGGGCCCGACCGAATGGTAGCCCGGCATGTTCTCAAAGGCGAATCGCATGCCGGTCTTCTCTCCGAGCCTCGCGAACTCGTGCATGCTCCGTCGCAACTGGTCGTATCGACGGGCGAGATCGGTCGTCGGCGTTTGCGGGGGCGATGGGTGCAGCACGAGAAGGTCGCCGCCGAGTTGACGGCATACGTCGATCTCGCCTTCATAGACGCGCATCGCGGACGCCCGAGCGGTCTCGTTCTCGCTGGACAGGTCCAGATCGTCTCCGAAATGCGCGTGCAGGGAATCGATGCGAAGGCCGACGTCGCTGCAAACGGCGAGCATCTCCGACGGCGCCACGGGCTTCAGCCTGTTGCGATAGGCCTGCGCGACCGTGCATCCGGCTTGAGCGTACAGGCTCAGAATCTCCGGCGGATGGAAGTCGGCAAACCCGAAGGCGCCGACGGTACCGAGTATCATCTTCAGCCCAGCCCTCGGTCCTGAGGACGCGCGCTGGCCCCATCGAGATTGCGCCCGATGGAGACGCCGGCCATCTCTCGCTGCTCGCCGCAAGACTCCCATGATCGGATACCGCGCGGGCGATCGGCAGAATCCGGTCTCCGATCGCGCGCGGCGAGACGACGGCCGGCGCGTCGCCCTTGCCGACGCGCACTACCCGCCGGTCTCGCCCTCGGCGCCAACTTGGCGCTGGCGCTCGCCCGGCCGAATCTGCTCCAGCAGGGTCGCCGCGTCCTTGTTTTCCGGCTCGGCGCCGAGCACGTCCTCCAGCCTCGTTGCAGCTTCCGCCGGCGCTCCAAGCTGCCATTCCAACCGGGCGGCGAGGATTTGCCATTCCGCTCGCTTCGGATCGCGATCGATGGCAGGCATCAGCAAGGCTCGCGCCGCCAGGAAGCTGGCGCGGCGGTCGTACTCCGCCGCCTGGCACAGCAGCCGGACGGCTTCGGCACGGAGCGCTCCGTCGTCTGGACGAGCCTCCAACTGGCTCTGCTTGATCCGCACGTGCAATTGGAAGCAGGATCGCATCAGGTTGTTCGCTTCTTGGTCGAACGGCGAACCTTGCACCTTCGCAGCCACCAGGCTGGTGGCCTTCTTGACTGCCGTCTCGGCCGTGCCGAAATCGTCCGTCGCGGCGGCAATCTGCGCGTGGAAGAACTGGATCTTCTCGTTGCCCGGCGCCATGGCCTCGGCTTCCTTGGACGCCGCGGCGGCGTCCTTCTTGCGATCCAGGCCCAGGTAGGCGAATGCAAGATCCATGCACGCGAGCGCGCGGACGGGCTTGCCCTTCTCCTCCATCGGCGCCAAGTTCTTGGCGTTCTCCAACGGGCGGATCGCCTCGCGATAGGAACGCGATTCCCTAAAAAGCGCGCCGATCGTGGCGAAACCGCGATAGTCGAGCTTCCCCTCGCGCGTCTCGTTGTACTCGTTCAACAGCCCGATGGCCATCGGGTACTGCCTCAGCTCCACGGCCAACAGGCCCTCGGCGAGCTTCAATCGGGCGACCGTCGGATTCACGAGCTTGGCCTTGCGGATCAGCGCGTCCGCCGTGCGGAGATCGCCCGAATCAATCCGCGACACCGCCTCGTCCGCCATCTGTGCGGGCGTCATGTTCGCCCCGACCTGCTCCAAGTCGGTCGCTTGCCCTTTCGCGACGCGCGGGCATCCCCAACAAACCAGGAGCAGAGCCGCTGCCACCACCTTGCCGCTCACGCGTGTCAACATCACCGCGAACCTCCCTGTCGAGATCACAGTCTGGCCTTACCGCCCGACTGTCCTGATACGATGGCACGAAGCACGACGCATCCTGATCGCCGATCCCCGTCGCCTGCTGAGAACCTCGAAGGCCCTTCCGTGCGACCCAGAGCCCCTGGCATCGCGCGTGTCTGGCGTCTCCAACTCACGGCTCTAAGAAGCCCGGACTTGGGTCCGGGCGGCGTCGCGTGCGAGCCGCGATCAAGCAGCCGGTCGCGCTGATGACGCAGACGCACGCGCGGCCAAGTCGCTGCGCACATTGGAACCAGACCCGCGGGCTGCGGCAAGCCCGACGTGGAACTTAATCGCGCCTCTTGGTGCTCGCGATGGTCTCGGAGATGCAACGCAGGACGAGCTCGGCGCCCCGTGCGGGGTTTCAGTCGGTCGATGAACGCGAAGCCCGGTCCCTCCGGGCAGCTTGGCCGAACGCGCTTTCCGCATGAGGGTTCCTGCTCGCCTTGGACTTCTTGACCGCCTCAGGCTTCTTGGTCGCCTCGTCTGTGTTCCTGATCCAGCCCGCCAGCTTCTTGATGACCGACTTGTCCACGTACCTGGCCATGCCGTACTCAGCCGGCGTCGCTTTGCCTCTGCCTTTATGAAACAGGTGATTCACGTTCTTGAACCAGACGAAGCGGGCGTTCTTACAGCCTTTGAGGGCGCCGCGGTAGAGGTCGAAGTCTTCTCGCGTGACTTGGTAATCTCGCCCGCCGCCAAGAATCAGAATTCGGCATTTCAACTCAGGCAGGACGCTGAGACCTCTCTTCGCCGTCCGCGTCACGTCCTGCCAATAGGCGCCGCTCACGCCCAAAATCTTCCGCTCGGTCGCGTCCGCGCCGGACCTGATCTCTTCCACCGTCCGACGTGTTTCTTCGAGGCCCTTCTTGTTCTCCTTCTGACCCGCGCCCGGCAGCGAGGCGATGTAGTCCAACTGCTCCAGGATCACGTCGAAGAAGTCTCGCGGTGTCCCCGCGAGCAGGATGATTCCAGCAACCTTCTTATCCTCCGCTGCGATGACGGGGGCGGCGGTGCCGCCGAGGCTATGACCCAGCAGATAGACCTGATTCGGATCGACGCCCTTCTGACGCCTCAGAAATCGCAGCGCCGCCAGGGCGTCGTCGATGACTTCCTCTCGCACGCTGATCGATGACTTGCTGACAAGCTGCTGGGCGTATGCGAACGTACGTTTTTGATAACGAAGAACGGCAATCCCTTGCGACGAGAGCCCACCCGCAATATCCCTGAAAGGCCTATTCGGACCGATCGTCTCATCCTCATCGTGCGGACCCGATCCGTGGACCAGAACGACGCCTGGCACATGCCTTGTCCCCTTGGGCATCGTGAGCTTGCCCTTGACGGCCCACGGCGCCTCGCCAAACGAGACCTCCCTCTCCGTGTACGTGTCCACGTCATCGTAGCGGGGGCTCTTGTACGGCGGCTGCGGCTCTCTGGGGGGCCGGATATAAAACCCAGCGATCCGGCCGCCGCGAGAAACCGTCACCTGGAGATCGAGTTCGCTGAGAGCGAATTCCGTCCGGATGATGACGATGTTGTAGTCGCCGGAACTGATCGCCCTGGGCGGTCCGAACGACTTGAAGGCGCCAACGGGAGCCGTCACGGAGTCCCATGTCTCTTGCAGCTTCTCCGCGGGCAGAGCTTCTAGCATAGCCTGATCGTAGAGGAGCGTCGCCTTCTCGAACTTGCGATGGATGATCTGATCGACGAATTCCTGTGCGATTACGACCGGATCGTCGCCCGCCGGTCGGCTGGTGCTGTCGGTCGGTTGGGCATGAAGGTTGACGCAAACCATGCAGAGCAGCCCGACGACGGCCGCCGCAAACGTGGCGCGAGGACAAACGCTGCTCTCCGACATGTTGATCCTTCCTCATAACTCCTGACAGAAAACCGAGACAGGCGCCCTCGATTTCTTGCCTTCTGCAACGATTGACGCCATCGCCGGGAGCCAGCCCCGGCATTGTTGACAGTTCTGCAAGATGCTCGCCCGCTGTTCGGTCCGCCGGTCGGAAACCCTGTTCAACCGAGCGGCAGACTGCGGGACGCTAACGGTTGGACGCCGGCGTCCGGGCGGACATGAACGCCGCGATGCGCCGGTAGAACTCCATCGCGACGGCTTGCTCCGCGACGATCACGTCGTCGGCGCCCCTCTGGAGGGCCTTCAGCCCGGTCGAGGTGTAACGGGTGCTGGCGATGATGTGAATCTCCGGTCGGATGGCGTTGGCGGCCTCCACGGCCTTCATCGCCGCTTCCTCGTCCGGGATCGCCAGCGCGAGAACGGAGGCCGACTCGACCCCTGCTTCTCGGAGAATGCCCTCCTGCGAGATGTCGCCGTGAATAACTTCCAGCCCCAGGGCCCGTTGAGCCGAGCAGGTCTCGGCGTTCATCTCCACGATCACGAACGGGATGTCTTTTTCCTGAAGGTACTCGGCGATGAAGCGGCCGCCGACGCCGAATCCTGCGATGATCACGTGGTTCGCCAAAGCCATTCGTCGCTCCTGCTCGTCTGGTAGTATAACGGGGGCGAACCGCGGCGGAACAGCAGTCCGAAGTGCGAAGGCGACGGCGAAGAAAGCGCCCGCCCGCGACAATCTTGACGCCGGCCGCGGCGCGACCCTGGATCGATCAGCCATGCCCCCTCTGCCGAACACGCCGACGGCCGGTCTCGTCGTCCTCTACAAGCCTCAAGGATGGTCGTCCGCTCAATACGCCTACCGTCTGCGATCTGCCTTGGGCACCCGGCGCGTCGGACACGCTGGCGCGCTGGACCCGTTCGCAGACGGCGTTCTGCTGGCGTGCGTCGGCGCGGCGACCAAGTTGGTCGAGCGATTGATGGATCTCCCGAAAACGTACCGGACGACGCTGCGTCTCGGCGTGACGAATCCCTCTTTCGATACGGAATGGCCGTTCGAGCCCGTGCCGGGCGCCCACCCGCCGGACCGCGCCGCGCTGGACCCCATCCTCGCCGGCTTCGTCGGCGAGATCGAGCAGGCGCCGCCGGACTTCAGCGCGGTCAAGATCGCGGGGCGACCCAGCTATGAATTGGCGCGGCAAGGCAAGATCGCGCCGCGCCCGGCCCGGCGCGTCCGCATCCATGCGATCCGCCTGCTCGAATACGATTGGCCGCGACTGACCCTGGAGATTCGCTGCGGCCGAGGCACGTACATCCGAGCCATCGCCCGCGACCTGGGACGGTCGCTCGGCTGCGGAGCCTGTTGCGAACGTCTGACGCGATCGGCCGTCGGGCCGTTCCGCGTCGAATCAGCAGTCAACTTGGACACCGCCTCCGCCGAGCAGGTTCGCGACGCGGTCATGTCGATCGAGGCGGTCAAAGAGTTGTTAGCGCAGAGCTGACCGTCCGACGCGGCATTGCCTCGCTGCAGCCTGCGAAGGTCGCTCCTCGCTGCCGGGCGAAGCGCTGGCGCATCTTCGCACCTCAAGCGCAGACTCAGCGCCTGCAAGTCAGCGTCCCATATCGACGGTGCGGCGTGCCTTCAGCGTGCGCGATCGCGTCCTCGTAAGCTCCAACCTCGTGAGTCCCAACAAGAAAACCTGCTCAAAAAAGCGACGAGAGAAGGCGGGTTCCAATCGCCCACCGGCAATTCGGGCAAAGTCCCCCGGTGCGTGGTTCGATATGGTCGTGGGCCCGATGCCTATGGCAGGCAGACTGTGCTCTTTCTCGTGATGCGGGGAACCGTACATGTTCGAGATTGACCCCAAGCAACTTGCTCCGGAAATATCGGCGCTGATCCTCTCGCGCGGCCAAGGCGTGCCTCCTCTCCAATGGGACGGCCGACCGAACCGGATCGCCGCTCGGACCCTGGACGACACGGAGCCGATGCGTTTGTTCGGACGTCCGGGCTTCGCGGACGAAGCGATGGTTGACGCCGTGCGCGGGCTGCTTTACCTCTGGAACGGATGGCCAGCGGAGGCGATCGCGCACGCGGAGAAAGCCCCGCCGCCGGAAGCCTGCTACATCCGAGCGATCGCCGAGCGACAGGCCGGCCGCGCTGACGAGGCGAAACGCCTTTTCCAGCAGATCGGCAATCACCCGGTCTACCTCTCCCTGGCGGATCGCGCTTTCAAGGACCTGGATGGCACGAATGAACCCCTCTTGGTCCGGTTCCAGCAGGCGATCGAGCTTGGCGGCCTTTGGGAACCCTACTTGTACGTCGACGTTTTCGAAATGGCCCGCGGAGGCAAGCTGAAGGAGCAAGCAGAGCAGGTTGTTCGGACGCTCCAGTGCGTCGAGTTCGAGTTGCTCTTCAAGTACTGCTACGAGCAGGCAGTCGGCGAAAGGCTGGTCCAGCGCGCGGCGCCCACGGAAGACGCCCAAGAAGCCCGCATCCAGCAACTCCGCCAACTCGCGGACAAGCACCGCGCACGCCAGAAGGCCGCGAAAGCCCCGGAGAAAACGGAAAAGCAGAAATCCGACGCCGCGCCGGCTGCGGCGCCGGGGACGCCGCCAGACGCGGGAGGCGTCGGCGACGGCTGGATCAAGATCGGCTGCCCGAGATGCCGACAGGCCGTCGATCTACACGAGAGCGTGCGTGGACAAGTCCAGTCCTGTCCGCATTGCGGGGCGCGCTTCAAGGTACCCGGCCAGCCG
>CAZERK010000188.1:4907-6812 GCA_964514515.1 uncultured Planctomycetaceae bacterium | reverse complement strand
TGCAGGCCCGCGCAGGCCCCGGCGACACTCGGGGAGGCGCTAGAGGTGCCGCCGAAGGTAGCCGTATACCACAGATCCTTGCCATCGGTGGAGTAGTAAGAGCCGTAGCCGGTGGTAACGATGTTCTCGCCCCAGCCTTGGAGATCGAGGGTCGAGCCGTAGTTGGAGAACGACAGCCTGGAGCGATCGGTGTCGGAGCCGCCCGGTGATGCGCCGGCGCCGACGATGATGGCGCCGGAGTCATTGGCGGGCAGGAAGGGCCAGTGGCCGCCGTTGCCGGTGCTGTAGACCGGATCGTCCAGGTTCTGCGATCCATTGCCGGCCGCCTCGACCACGACCACGCCGTTGCCCACGGCGGTGACGATGGCGTTGTAGTATGGCAGATACCATTCCACAGGAACCAGGCCGAACTGGCTGCCCGGACCTTGGTAATTGGGACCAGCGATCTGCTGCTCGATCAGGATCACGTCGCCAGCGGTCAGCGTGCCGAGGGCGGTCGTAACGGCGGAACCAATGTCGTAGCCCGAGGCGGTATTTGCGGCCACGACGTACAAGGGCGACATGAAAGCAATCCCGGTCGTTCCCCAACCGTTCCACACAGAGCCAATCTCTCCAAGGACTGCCGTGCCATGATTATCGTCATTGAACGGGTCAACGGGAGTCGAACCGAGCAAGGTGGCGGAGTTGAGGTCCTGGTGGTTCAGGTTCCAACTGTATTCGATGTCCGCAACGGCTGACCAGAACCCGGTGCCGCCCCAAAGCTGCCACATGCAGGTGCCGTCGATGCCGCCAGGGGCGGAGTACAGGTAGCCTTGCATGGGCTGGAAGTTGCTCGGAGTAGGCGGGACCATTGGCAAGGGCATCGGCAAGGCGATCTCCACGCAGTCCAGGGCGTTAAGAGTGTCGATTACCTGCCCGGCGTCCACGCCTTCGGGCAGCGTAAGGTTGAATTGGAGATTGAGATCGGCGACGGCCTTGCCCAGGTTGGCCTCCGCTGTGCGGCGCAGTTCGTCCAGCTTCTCCTCCGCAAGACCGTACGCCCGCTCCCATCTCCCGCCGGCGAAGCCCGACGAAAGGTCCGGCACACGTCGCGACGCTTCAGCGTCCAACCCCGCCAGGGCCCCGTCCCGCAGCCGGACGGCCATCCCATCCTGGAACTTGACGGTGACCTTCTCAACTCGGTGGAAGGCGGGATTAACAACCGTCTTCGTGGGTTTGATGATCGGCGGACGAGGTTGGCGCGGCTCCTCCGACGCGATCGCGGTCACCCCCATCAGGATGACAAGGCAGAGTGCGACGGAGAGCGGTCCCACCTGGGCATTGCGCAGCCGTTGAGGTCCGCGTCCAAGATTCTCTTTGAACAGCCTCGATCGGGCAGACGGGTTCATGAGGATGCTCCTATTCAGGGTTGGATGCTGCTTTTGTGACATGGCCGATTCTCCTGCGACAGGAGGAATAGGTCCTCCCAAAGTGGGACGGGCGTGAGGAGCAAGCGGGCTATTGAGTCTCCCCACGATTCGCGGACACCCGGAATAGGCCCCCCCGAAGGAGGCGTCCAGAGGGCTGGACAAACCTGAAGGAAGTTCACAAAGCAGTTCAACATGGAGGTGGCGATCCACGGTGCCGGCTCAGGAGTACGCCAGGGGCAGGGCCCCGGCCGCCATTGGTGGCACGTGGACCAGTCTCCGCTTGCGAGCAGTTTGTCTGACGAGACGATGCACGCTGTCAGAGTCGGCCGGGCTTGGCGCGCGGCTGGAACCGGCCCCAGCCGTTGTCACCGCAGAACGAGTAGTTGTCCACGATGACCTTGCCGCGGCACAGCGTGGTACGGCTGAAGCCGGCCAGGCGACAGCCTTGGTACGGCGACCAATCCGCGTTCGTTTCCATCCGCCGCCAGTCGACCTT
>CAZERK010000188.1:0-4897 GCA_964514515.1 uncultured Planctomycetaceae bacterium | reverse complement strand
GTGGATGATGGCGACGTCGGCGTCGTAGCCTTTCTTGACGGCGCCCTTGCGACGGCCCAGGCCCATGATTTTCGCCGGCGACGTGCAACATCGGTCGACGAACTGGCGCATCGTCAGACGGCCCGCCAGCACGCCGTGCGTGTAGATGATGGGCAGCATCGTCTCCAGGCCCGGCATCCCCATCGGGATTTTCGTCCAGTCGCCCTTCCAGCAAGCCTTCTGCCTGCGCGTGAACGTGCAGGTATCCGTCGAGACGGCGCAGACGTGGCCTGCCCGCAGGCCCTTCCAGAGCCGCGTCTGGTCCGAGGGCTTCTTGATCTGCGGACAGGTGGCGTAGAGGTGACCGTCCTCGCCGGCCAGCAGCGAGTCGTCCAGGACCAGATACTGCGGGCACGTCTCCGCGAACACGTTCCGCAGCCCGCCTTCGTGTGCGCGTTGGATGATCTCGGCGCCTTCGGCCGTCGACACGTGAACGACGTAGAGCCGGCCGCCGGTCGCCTCGGCCCAGGTGACGGCCCGTTGAATTGCTTCGGCCTCGACGAAGTTCGGCCGCGTCAGGACGTGCAGATATGCCCTGTGCCGTTTCATCTCGCGTGCGTTGTGATGTCGGGCGATCAGTTCGTCCAGAACGCCGCTGCTCTCAGCGTGAACGAGCAACATGCCGCCGAGCTCCCGCATCTGCTCCAACGCCCCGAAGATCGCGGCGTCGTCGGCCTGCCACCCCTGCGCGGCGTAGATCATGAACTGCTTGAACGTCGGGATGCCCTGGCGGATCATCGCCGGCAGCTCGCGCCGGTGCCGCGCCCAGTTCGTGAGGCAGACGTGAAAGGCGTAATCGACGCAGGCGATGCCGTCGGCCTTGGCCATCCACGCGTCGACGGCCTGCTGGAGCGAGTCGTCGCCGTAGGGCGTCGCGAAGTCGATGACCGTCGTGATGCCGCCTCGGGCCGCCGCCCTCGTGCCGCTGTCAAAGTCGTCCGACGAGGTTGTGCCGCCGCCGGGCCGCGCCAGATGGACGTGCGCGTCGACGCCGCCGGGAATCACGTAGCAGCCCTCGGCGTCGATGAGCTGGACATTGCGGCCGCCGTACCGCCGGGCCAAGCCCGTGCCCACGGCGGCGATCCGCTCGCCGCGGATGGCGATGTCGGCCTTCATCGAGCGGTCGGCGTTGACGACGGTTCCGTTGGCGATGATCGTGTCGAGCTTCATCATGTTGGAGGGGCTCCGGTTGGCGATCGCGATTTCGGGGTCGGGGCCGCACGCATAGTCTCACGTCAGACGCGGCGGTTGGCGAGCCCGCGGAGATCGTTCCGATGGGACGCGCTCGCCTACGGCTCGCGGCTAAACGGGCGCATCGTGCACCGAGGGTTCGCGGCCAACGGTCGCGTTGCATGCCGATGGTCCGGGGCAAACGGGCGCATCGGGCGCAGGCGGTTCGCGAGCAGGGGGTCGGCAATCGCGCGGCTTATTCTGCGAATCAGCGAGGGCGTGGTCAACGTAGGACGGCGCCGGCCGGTTGTCGGGACGGTTAGCCGGGCGTATCATCCACGTTTTTCGGTTCGGCGGAGATGGGACGACGAATCCGGCCATGCCCAAACGGGTCATCATCCTGGGCTCGACAGGCTCCATCGGTTGCAGCGCCCTGAGCGTGGCCGAGAACCTGCGCAACGAGATCGAGATCGTCGGCCTCGCGGCCGGGTCGAACTGGCGAAAGATGGCCGAGCACGTGTCTCGGTTTCGGCCTCGAATCGCCGTGATGACCGACCCAGCCGCCGCGGACAGCCTCGCGGGCGGCTTGGCGGACGGCGGAGCCGCGACGCGGGTCTGGTCCGGCCCGGAGTCGCTGGTCCGTCTGGTGAAAGACCTGGATTGCGACTTCGTTCTCTCTGGCATCGTCGGCGTGGCTGGGCTTCCCGCGACGTTGGCGGCGATTGACAAGGGCCTGACGGTCGGCCTGGCCAACAAGGAGTCGCTGGTCGTCGCGGGGGAGCTGATGGTCGCCGCGGCCGAGAAATCCAAGGCGAGACTGCTCCCCGTCGACAGCGAGCATTCCGCGATCTACCAGTCGCTGCATTCGGGGCGGCACGACGAGATTGAACGGATCTTCCTGACGGCCTCGGGCGGTCCGTTTCGCACGTGGACCATCGAGCAGATGGCTCGGGCGACGCCGGCGGACGCGATGAAGCACCCGACCTGGAGCATGGGTCCCAAAATCACTATCGACTCTGCCACGATGATGAACAAGGCCCTGGAGATTATCGAAGCAAAATGGCTCTTCGACGTGGATCCGGATCGCATTGAAGTGGTGATTCACCCCGAGTCGATCATCCATTCGATGGTGGCTTTTCGCGACGGTTCGATCGTCGCCCAGATGGGCCGGCCCGACATGCGGACGCCGATTCAGTACGCGATGACGTATCCGCACCGTTTGTCGGGCTGCGCGAGCCCCCTAGACTTTTCGCGACTTCAGCGGATGCAGTTTGAGCCGCCGGACGAAGCGCGGTTCCCGTCGCTGCGGTTGGGTCGCAGGGCGGCGACGATGGGGGGGACGGCCGGGGCCGCGCTCAACGCCGCGAACGAGGCGGCGGTTGAGGCGTTCCGCAGCGAACGGATCGGCTTCCTCGACGTGGTGCCGCTGGTTGAAGACGTATTGAACCGCCACGCTTTTGAATCTCACGCGGACTTGCGGACGCTCATGGCCGTCGACGCCTGGGCGCGGAGAGAGGTAACGCAATGCTGCACGGTATAAGCGCCGAGGCTTTCTGGATGCTGGCCGCTCTGCCGGAATGGCTGTCCAGCACGTGGTCCGTCGTTCTGCTCGTGTTGGGTTTTTCGCTCGTCATCTTCGTGCACGAGTTGGGGCATTTCATCGCCGCGAAATGGGCCGGTGTCCGTGTCGACCGATTCTCGATCGGGTTCGGCAAGGAGTTGTTCGGCTTCACGAAGGGCCAGACGCGCTACTCGGTTTGCGTTTTGCCCCTGGGCGGCTACGTGAAGATGCTCGGGCAGGAGGACTTCGTGGTTGACAAGTCCGGCGAGCTGAAGGTGAAGGGCGACCCGGATTCGTTCACGAACAAGCCCATCGGCAAGCGCATGGTCATCATCTCCGGCGGCGTTCTGATGAATCTGTTGTTTGCGGCCGTCGCGTTTGCCATCGTGGTGATGGTGGGTCGCTGGCAGCCCCCGCCGGTGGTCGGGATGGTCGCGCCAAACTCGCCTGCGGCACGGGCCGGTCTTCAAACCGGCGACCGAATTGTCAAGGTGAACGGCGACGACGTGGACAGCTTCGGCGACTTGACCAGCACGATCGTGCTGTCGGACCCCGAGGAGGAACTGGTCCTCGACGTCATGCGCGACGGCCGACTCGTCGAGCCGAAGCCCGTAGTCCTGCCGGAGTTCAAGGAGGACGTGAGCCTTCGGCAGGTCGGCGTCGCCTCCGGTCAGAACCTCCGCGTCCGCGAGCCAAGCCTTGGGCCCGAGGACGAGGCACGGTTGCCGAACGAGCTGCAGAAGAACGACGAGTTGTTCAAGGTCGCCGCCGATGGGGAGTTTAAGGAAAGCCGCGACATCGGCGTGTTCACGCGGGCGATTACCGCCGGCCGAGGGGCGCCGGTCTCGTTGATCGTCAAACGTCCGAAAGACCCCGAGTCCCTGACCGACGAGATGCTCCTCACGACTGGCGCGGAGGTCGATTCCAACGACGTGCATGTGCAGTGCCAGGCGATCTGGACGCCCGCTCCGTTCGACTACAACGAGACGATCAGCGGTTCGCTGTTGGGGCTGGTTCCGCGCCTGACGGTTCTGGCGCCGCTGCCCAAGAAGGCGTTCGAGCGGGCCGGCGTGTTGCCCGGCGACGTCATACGTAAGATCGGCTCGATCTTCTACCCGAGCTACGACCAACTCAAGGAACTGATCGAATCGTCGGACGGACAAGAGCTCTCGATCGAAGTCTGCCGCACGCGAGCGGCGAACCACGGCCTGGAACCGCTCACGGTCGAGTTCTGCGTACGGCATCGCGAGGCCTTCATCGCGGCCGCGGCCGACGGAGACTTGGCGAAGGCGTTGGAGCAGGTCGCGAAGGACGCCCTCGCCGACGGCATGCCTGAAACCGAGCATCAGAAGCTGCACGCGGCGCTCGCGGCGCTGACGGATGCTGCTGCTTGGCGAGCTTGGTTCGAGGAGGCCGACGTGCACAAGCTCGGCCCGCTCGTTCCGAAGTCGCCGTTTGCCCTGTTCTCGAAGCGGCCGCCGACGATTGACGCCGTCGCGGCTAGCATCGACGACGATCATCTCGTCGTCGCGGATGTCCACGAGAAGCTCGGCGATCGGGAATCCCCGGCTAAGCTGGCGGGCATCCCGCGCGGCGTCGTGATCCTCTCAGCAAACGGCCAACTGGTCTGCCAATGGTGGCAACTCTGCGAAGTACTCCGACGGAACGCGGGACAGACCATCGACGTGACGTACCGTGCGGTCGATGAGACCATCACCACGAAGTTCGCCGTCCCGGGCTGCCTGTCCGCGTCGCTGGACATCCCGCTCGGCGCCCGTGTCGTCAAGATCGACGGACGGACGAAGTGCGCATTCAGAGGCGCCGATGGCAAGGAGGGCGCGCTCAGCCTTCCGGATTGGCGGGCGATCGCCGGCATCTTGAAGGACTCCGTCGGCAAGACCGTTGCCGTCGAGTACGTCACGGCGGAGGGCGCTCGTCGCACGGGCGAATACGCCGTCACCGCCGACAATACGGATCCGTGGCTGCATCGCATTCTCTTCTCGGAGGGCTTCGGTTGCTATCCGCTCTTTGAGCGCCACCCGGTGCACAACCCCATCCTCGCGATCGGCGTGGGCTTCAAGGAGGCGTACCAGGCGACGATGCAGACGATCCAGACGCTGCGGCACC
>CAZERK010000187.1:0-6819 GCA_964514515.1 uncultured Planctomycetaceae bacterium | reverse complement strand
GTGGGCGCCGGCGAGGGTAGCGATAAGCGGGAGTCGTACAGCCCTGTTCGGCAGATTCCCCGGACGCGCCGAGGCGGGCGAGCCCCCCGGATGCTGGGATGAAACGGCCCTGTAAGACGGCATTGCGGTCTACGAAGGCGCGGTCGCGGAAACGCGCCGCGTCCGCTGGGGGGGACCTCTCGCGCGAACGGGCTGCCCGTGCGAAGCGGATTCTCGGGCGGCTGCGGCGCCAATATCCCGACGCGGATTGCGCTCTGGGCCATCGGTCGGCCTTGGAACTGCTCGTTTCCACGATTCTGTCCGCACAATGCACCGACGACCGCGTAAACAAGGTGACGCCGGCGCTTTTCAGGCGATACCCGACGGCCGCCGATTATGCCGCCGCCGACCAGGCCGAAGTCGAGAAGCTCGTCCAATCGACGGGGTTCTTCAGGAATAAGGCCCGGAACATCATCGGCCTGGGACGGATGCTCACGGAGACGTTCGGCGGGCAGGTCCCCGACACGATGGAGGAACTGGTTCGGCTGCCCGGCGTGGCCCGCAAGACCGCCAACGTCGTGCTCGGCGCCTGGTTCAACAAGAACGAGGGCGTCGTCGTCGATACCCACGTCGGGCGGTTGGCTCACCGACTGGGCCTGACGTGGCGGTCGCGTGACGAGAAGGACGCGGAGCGGATCGAGAAGGACTTGATGGAACTGTTCGCCCGAAAGGACTGGACGTTCCTGGGGCACGCGTTGATCTGGCACGGCCGAAGGGTCTGCACGGCAAGGAAGCCCAACTGCCCCGGCTGCCCGCTGATCGACCTTTGTCCGAGCGCCGAGCGTTTCGTCCGGGAGCGCCGGGCGGCGGACGAATAGGCTGCTACAAACTTGGCGAGGCGGCTGGCGACGAAACCGAGGCGTTCCACGGGCAGGCCGTGGCAGCCTGAGAGCAGCCGAAACGGCCCGGGAAAGAACGCGAAGCAGTCTTCAACGAGAACGAAGTCGCCTGCGAGCAGGCCGTGGCTGCCAGCGAAGGATGGGGACTCATGCGAATCGAACTGTCAGGACCTGACATCACCCAGGCGGAAATCGACAACGTGTGCGAGGTCCTGCGATCCGGCCGGCTGTCGCTGGGGCCGAAGGTGCCGGAGTTTGAACAGGCCGTCGCCGCGTACGTCGGCGTGCGGCACGCGATTGCCGTGGCCAACGGCACGTGCGGGCTGCACTTGCTGATGCGGGCGATCGGCCTCCGCACGGGCGACGAGGTCATCAGCACGCCGTTTTCCTTCATCGCCTCGACGAATTGCATCATGTTCGAGGGCGGCAGACCCGTACTCGTCGATATCGACCCGCACACGTGGAACCTGGATGTAGAACAGGTCGAGGCGGCCGTGACGTCCCGGACGAAGGCGATCATCCCTGTCGACGTCTTCGGCGTCGTCCCCGACATGGACGCGATCATGGCCATCGCTCGGCGGCACGGGCTTCGCGTTATCGAGGATTCGTGCGAGGCCCTGGGCAGTCGATACAAGGGTCGCATGGCCGGTTCGCTGGCCGATGTCGGCGCCTTCGGCTTCTATCCGAACAAACAGATTACGACGGGCGAAGGCGGCATGATCGTCACGAACGACGACGAGTTGGCCCGGTTATGCGAGTCCATGCGAAACCAGGGGCGCGACACCGGCATGGGCTGGCTCTCGCACGAACGGCTGGGCTACAACTATCGGCTCAGCGACGTCGCCTGCGCGATCGGGATCGCGCAGCTCCGCCGAATCGACGAAATCCTCGCCGCTCGGGCCCGCGTCGCCGGCTGGTATCGCCGGCGACTGGCCGACGAGCCGCGTTTGTCGATGCAGAAACATCCGCCCGAATGCGACGCGAGCTGGTTCGTGTTCGTCGTGAAGCTCGCCGACGACTTTTCGGCGGAGGATCGCGCCGGCATGATCGAGAAGCTCCGCGCCCGAGGCATCGGGTGCAGCAACTACTTCGCGCCGATTCACCTCCAGCCGTTCTACCAAGAAGCGTTCGGCTATCGGCCCGGCGCGTTTCCGATCTGCGAGCGCGTCGCCGACCGAACGATCGCGCTGCCGTTCCATAATCGGCTCACGGAGTCCGAGGTGGACGAGGTCTGCGCGGAGCTCAAGGCGATGTTGTAGCGGCGGCGGGGCCAAGGCGGGCCCAAAGGACGTCTGAATCGTCCTGCCGAGAGCCCGCGGGCGTTGCAGCATGCGCGCTCCCCTTCGGGTCGCGGCTAAACAGCAGAGCGCCCCATCGATTCCGTGTCGAATAGAGCTGCGTACCTTGGCATGCGGGTGCGCATGCTGGTCCGCGGAACGCAACGTCATCGTCGCGGATCAGCGGTTGCGAATCCGGCCCTACTCGATGTAGACGTCCTCGCCGGGCGACAACGTGCGAGGCTTCATCTGTCGGGCGGCGAGCTGAGCTGCGTCGAGGGCTGCGAGCGGGCTGATCTCGTATCGACCGGCAGGTTCGCCGGCGGCGTCGCGCGGCGCCTTGAAGCCGGACGCCTCCAGCCAACGCGCGGCCCGACGGCTCATGTCGCGCACGGCCGTCTCGACTGAATCGACGCCGGTCGCGTTCTTGACCGGGCTGAACTCCTCGGCCCGGGACGTCCCCAACAGAATCGGCCCGCGCGCCAGCGGCAGGGCGTCAAAGATGAACGACTCGAGCTTGATGGCGTTCGGCTCGGCAGGCTCCATGCGCCGGCCCGTTGCGAGGTGGATGTACGGCGCCTTCTTCCTGGCGCGATGCCAGGGCAGGCCGAAGGCGTCCGCTTTCGCCGTGAGTCGTTCGACGAACGGCCTCGCGAGCAGATGCACGGCGATGTTGGCGGCGTCGAACGTGCGCGAGCCGTCGGCGTTTCGCGCACGGGCCAGCGACTCCGGCAAGTCGGAGTATTCGATGACCATTAGCTTGCCCTCGGACCGGACGAAATTGCCGACGCGCTCCAGGTCGTCCGCTTTCGGCAGGGCCTTGCTGGACATCTCCGAGCCGTGGACTTCGTGAACGCCGATGAACAAGGGGTCGAGGCACGCGACGAGCGGATTGTCTACCTGGAAGTAGCTTATCTGCGTGATCCCGTGCCGGGCCATGTCCGCCAACATGCCCGTACGAGCCAGGGCGAGCAGCGACCCGCCGTGCCCATCCGGCGAGAGCGCCGGGCGATGCGGCTGGTCGAGGAGGATTCGGCCATCGGGATCGAACGCCGGCATCACGCCCTGTTGGAAGAACGACACGGTTTGGGGCTTCAAGCCGAAGTAGCCGTTCTGCTCGAAGAAAGCCCGCGTCTGCTCGTCGTTGGCGGGGCTCGTCATCACGTACCAGCGCGTCGTGCATCCGTAGCGCCGATCGGTGGCGATGATGGATTCCGCAAAGAGCTGAAAGAGCGTCTTGCGACGGAGCGGCGAGACGGGAAACGCGCCCTTGGGGCCCGCGAAGCCCAGCCGCGTCCCCTGCCCGCCAGCGACGGTAAAGGCGGCGACCTTGCCGTGCGAGAGCAGCTCGCGGCCGCGCTCGACGACGTGGGCCGGAAGCGTCTGCGGATCGAGAACCTCGGGAGGTTCGAGGTCCTTCGTCGGCAGCGGCGGCGTCTCGTCGGAGGTGGCGAATTGGGCGAGCGCAGGCAGCGCCGGCACGTCGATCCGGGACAGGTCGTCAAGCAGTTGCCGCCGCTGGTCTTCGTCGAGCTGCTTCCAAAACGTGAAGACGTGCGCCTGGCCGACGGCCTCAAATGCGCTTCGGAGCTGGTCGTAACGTTGGGAGATCGTGTTTGTCATGGCGGATGCGCTCGTCATGGTTGTCGTGCGTTTGGTGCTGACCATGTTCTTCGTATCGGCCAAGGACGCCCTGCCTGTCGTGCCGACCGTGCGAGGCGTTTGCGAAACCGCCGGTCGTCGAGACCGCCGCCTGACGGATGTCGCTTGACGATCTGCAAGACCGCGGCGCCGACGGTCGATAAAGTAGCGGCCGTCCCAAGACCCTCTCTCCGCCGGGGAGAGGGCAGGGTGAGGGGCCGGCGCCGAAGGACCAGACCGTACGCCAACACGCTCCTCCGAAAGGGAGCAGGTTGTACGATGGCTGCTCGTGCGGTCGGTCGCGCAGCCGACGACCCGAATCGCAGCCTCGACCGGTCGCGGGACCAGGTACAGGCAGGGGCCGCCAAGCTCTGCCTCGCTGACTGAACGGGCCTTGCCCCTGTACGCTAGCAAGCTCGATAGGGCTGTCAACGTGGACATGCGCAAGCGAGATGAACGATGCGGGCCGAGCCATCGCTCCGAGTCCCGCCGGTCGTTCCTGAGACGGACGGCTGCGTGGACGGCCGCCGCCTTGTCCTGGCGAGCCCTGGAACAAGTCGGCCATGCCACCCCGCCCGCCTCCTGCCCCGCTTCCATGCCGAACGTCGCCGTTCGCCGGTCGCGCGTCGTTCGCGCCACGTCGGATCGCATCATGCCCGTGCGCGTCGTGCAGCCGGCGCTGCTCAAGGACGCCATCGCCGAAGGGCTCTGCCGATTGACGGGCGAGGCCAAGGTGAGCGATGCGTGGAACCGAATCCTGAAGCCGGACGATACGATTCTGCTGAAGTTCAACCAGTCCGGCGCGCGATTGCTCAACATCACGGCGCCGTTTGCCGCGGTCCTCGTTGAGATGCTGACCGCGGCCGGGTGGTCGCCGGACCGCATCGTCCTGTTGGAGGTGCTGGACCCGCTTGCCGACACGCCGAAGACGCGCCAACCCGACATGCGTTGGCAGGAGGAGGTCGTCCAATTCGGGAAGAGCGGCAGCGACTCGTTCCTGGCGGCCTTGGCGGAATGCACGGCGGTCATCAACGTGCCCTTCCTGAAGACGCACCAACTGGCGACCATGACAAGCTGTCTCAAGAACCTGTCGCATGGTCTCGTACGCCATCCCGCGCGGTTCCACGCAAACGGCTGCGACCCGGCGATCGGGGAGATCGTGGCCTCGCCGCCCATCCGCTCCAAATTGAGGCTGCATATCGTGAACGCATTGCGCGTCGTCTTTGACGGGTGTTTGGCGCCCCGCGACGAAGACGCGCACAACGCCGGTTCCATCCTCCTCAGCACAGACCCCGTAGCCTGCGACTCCGTCGGCTACGCCCTGCTGAACGAAGTCCGCTCTCTGTACCAGAAAGGGCCGCTCTTACCGGAAGCCCGGCTGCCGCGACAGCTCGTCACGGCCTCCCGGCTGGGTCTGGGGGTTGCGGACGCCGACAGGATTGATGTCGAGACAGTCTGATGGCACGCCGATGATTGCGACGATCTGACGCAGCCCAGCGCGCGATGGGCAGGAAGATCGGCGTCTGGGGAAGCGCGGTCATCGCAGGCTTTCTCCGGGACGGGTTGGAAGCTCGGCGGCTCTGGGCGGTCCCGTGCCGGGCGGGCTATCGGGAATTGCAGGGCGGTGTTGGCGTCGATAAGCGGTTGACACGACGCCGATAAGTGATAGGATTAAGTGTGAGGATATGATAAGCGTTGGCGGTCCGCAAAACGAGAGGACCGCCAGCCACGGCTCTGGAAGAATCGAGGCGTCCAGGCATCGTTATCATGCCGTTTGTTTATCACGCGGAGCCTGAGGTTTCGCGCAGCTGATTGATCCTTCCACCCGCCTAAAAGACCGCCTTGTTTTTCCTGCCTGCGCGTGAAGAGGGAGCAGAGAACGCGACCGCTGGGGTACCTTTGGAATCGGCGAGCCCGCCGTAGGGCGACCTGTGAGGTGTCCAGCAACGGGGGTTGATTGGGGACTTAAGTCGAAGAGATATCGGCCGACGGTTTGCCTGTCGGCATGGCTCGGCCGTCCGTTCGCCGGGCCGTTGAAGCGTGAGATCCGGCGCTCGAAGCGCCGGCCGACACGGTGCCGCTCGCGGCGACGGGAGCGAGTTGGCGCGGTAGAGGTCGGAGCGGAACGGCGCCGAATCGCCCGAGCCCTCGGTCGTGGGGATCGAGGAACTCTCGGGACGAGAGTAGATTGGCACGGCAATCGGTGACCGAGCCGTGCGAGGAGCCAACGATGTTGGCATGCCGAGGTCGGCCTGGACGAGGATCAGACAGGGTACACCTGATCCGAGATAGCTTTTATCCATTATTGTTGTGACGCCGCAGGCGTGCTAATGGAGTTGGGTCAGGACCATTCGGTTGCCAAGGGAGGTATGGTTGTGAAGAAATCCAAAGCGTTTACCCTGATCGAACTGTTGGTGGTCGTCGCCATCATCGCCCTCTTGATCTCGATTTTGCTGCCGAGTCTTTCCAGGGCTCGGGAGCTGTCGAAGCGGACGGTGTGCCTGGCGAACGTCAAGGGCATCGGATCGGCGTTCTACATCTACGCCCAGGATGACCCCGGCACGTTCCCCTGCATCTCCGCGACGGCCGGACTGCCACCGAGTTCGGCCACGGAAGGCCAGTTCAGAGTCTTCTTCTCCGCTGATCGAACGATGGCCCCCCCGACGACCGGCATCCCGTCGCCGACCGTCGACATGTGGGCCGTGGTCCGGGCAGGCTTCACCACGCCCAAGCAGTTCCTCTGTCCAAGCACGACGGACGTGTCGGATCCGGCGCAGGACACGAGCGTGTACTACGACTTCTACAGCAGTGGGAACCTGAGCTTTGCCTATCAGTACCAGCACGATCCCAACTTCCGCGTCCTGGGCACCACCTCAGCCCCAACGTTCCCTGTCCTGGCCGACGCCAATCCCTACATCAAGGGTGGCGTGCAGACGCCGCTGGCCGATGCTCGCACGAGCGGCTCGAGAGGAAACTCGGACACCCATACGAATCGCGAAGGTCAGAAAGTCCTGTACTTGGAT
>CAZERK010000186.1:0-6847 GCA_964514515.1 uncultured Planctomycetaceae bacterium | reverse complement strand
AACTCGGAAGGGGCATCATTCGAGAACATGCCGAGGCCCTCGGGGCTCTCGCCGATGCGCTGGGCGAGCCCTTTGCGCGGTGCGTGCGAACGGTCCTTGACACGCAGGACCAGGTGATCGTGACGGGGATCGGCAAGAGCGGCCTCATTGCCCGGAAGGCGGCGGCCACGTTGTCGAGTACCGGAACGCCCGCCGTCTTTATGCATCCGGTCGAAGGCCTGCACGGAGATTTAGGGTTGGTCCGGCCTGGTGCGGTTCTGCTGGCATTGTCAAAGAGCGGTCGGACGGACGAGTTGGTTCGCTTCGTGACGCATTTTCGCCGGCTGGGCGGGGCCGTGGTCGCGATCTGCGAGCCGGGCGAATCGCCCTTGGCGGAGTTGGCCGACGTTGTATTGCCGATCCCGCCTCGCAGCGAGGCTGGGCCGTTGGCGTTGGCCCCGACGACAAGCACGGTGATGATGCTGTCGCTTTGTGATGCGCTGGCGATGGCCCTACTGGACGCTCGGGGCTTCGATGAGAAACAGTTCGCACGGTTTCACCCGGACGGCAGCCTGGGTCGCCGACTCCTGACACGAGTCTCGGATTTGATGCATCAAGGGGCGGAGCTGCCGTTGGTTCGCGCGTCGGCCTCCTTCAACGACCTCCTGCTCGAAACGACCGGCAAGCATCTCGGCATGGCATGCGTGGTCGACGACGACGGCGAGTTGGTCGGCGTCTTCACGGATGGGGATCTCCGCCGGCTGTTGACGCGGTGCGAGGCGCCGGCCCGGCTGACGGCCCAACAGGCTTGGCGTCAAAGCCGCCGCGATCCGTCGGAGGTGCCGGTCCGCTGCTCGACCGTCAAGCCGGAGACGCTGGCCGTCGACTGCCTTCGCATCATGCGCGAGAGCGAAATCACGGCGCTCGTGGTGGCGGTCGGGGATCAGAAGGTTGTCGGCATCGTTCGCCTGCAGGACCTGGTCCGGGCGGGCATTGGGTAGCGCAGTCAGAGAGAACTGGCCACCAGCGCGAGGCCGTCACGGCAGAGCCGGCTTCTGTGAAGCGGTGCGACCGCGCCGCAGACCCCCTGGCGCTGTTGGAGCAACCGGCTCGCGGGGGGCCTGCTCCCTTCGCCCGATTCGTCAAGGATGGACCACAAGGAGATGGATCTCCGCAATTCAACATCGATGGATACGGCAAGGCTCCGGAGCTTGCTGGAGCAGGCCGTCGCGGGCTGGCCGAGATGGGATTTGCACGTGCTCGTGCGGTACAGCCGCGGGGCGGACTTCTCCGGCATCTGCGAGTACGGCCGGCGACAAATCCGCATCAACATCGGCCGGCACGTCCGGTACCCCTACACGCTACAGACGGCGATTGCACGGCCCCAGACGAATCATCGCTACTGGTGGCGAGAGCTATACTCTATCGAGATCAAAGACGCCTATCAGCTCGTGCTCTTCATCTTCCTCCACGAGTTCTATCATTGGCTGGTCAAGAAGGCGCGGCGGAACGTCCGGCAGAAGGAGGGACGGTGCGATCGATTCGCGACGAGGGCGTTAGTTGACGGCTGCGGGGCCGTCGTACGAGACGCCCGAGGCCAGCCGGCGCCTCGCGACGATTGGGATTTCCAGGACTTGGACGGTTTTGTCGCCGCAGCTCGCGGCCCGCGTCACCCCGCTCCTGTGCGGGCGGCTCGAAAGGCCGTCGGGCAGGTCCCGGCGATCAGGAAGGCCGATCCGTCGCCAGCGCCGGTTCGCTTCGAGCAGTTGATGCTGTTCTCGGTTTGAGGCGCGTCCTGCCTGGTGCAACAGCCTTATTTGACTCCTAAGAACCCTGGATATATAATGTTAAGGAGGCGGGCGGCAGCGGCGCCTAGAATCAACGGAGGGGGATTGTTGACCGCGCGATGCCTTATTGACAGAGAGCGCGGGCCGGCTTCCACAGAACAACAGAGTCTTCCACTCGCTGCGGCACCCTTTGACCGCGCCATTTAATACAGGGTGCCGCACGCCTTTTATCAGGGCTTTGGATTCGCCTGCCGAACGTACTCGTCGTTATACCAGTCGAAGGCCTTGCGGATGCCATCGGCGAAGCGGACCTGCGGCCGCCAGCCGAGCAGTCGTTGCGTGTAGTCGCAACGCACGCGCTGCGGCAGGCCGGTCAGCGCGATGGCCGATCTTCGCATCACCGCCTGCCGGGGGCCGCTCTTGACCACGTGCTCGCCTAGCCAGGCGAAGAAGAAGGCGACCTTGTAGGGGACGTGTTTCTTGATTCTTGGCAAGCCGAAGCCGTCGGCCAGGGCGTCGAAGTACTGCCGCTGCGTGATTCGTTCCGCGCCGCCGGCGATCAGCACCTTGCCTGCGGCGGCCGGCGTGCGCCCCGCGAGGACGACCGCGCGCACGGCGTCCTCCACGTATACGAGCGCCATCTCGTTGTCGCCTGTCCCTACGATCATCATCATGGGGTCGTTCATCACGGGCCGTAGATAGGTGTGCATCGTGCGGTTGCCGGGGCCGTAGAGGTAGCCGAGCCGGACGATCGCCCAATCCATGTCGGGGCCGGCCTTCTCGCGAACGATGTTCTCCGCGTGATACTTTGCCCGGCCGTAGGCGAACCAGCGCGGCGGCTCGGTCGTGGGCGTTTGTTCGTTGATCTCCTGACCGCTTGCCAACAGCGCGGGGGCGTACACGCCGCACGAGCTGATCTGGATGAACCGGCGGACCTTCTTCTCGCGGGCGGCGGCCACCATCCGGGCCGTTCCCGCGACCGTCGTACGGAGGAACTGGTCCTCATCGCCGACGATCTCCACGCGGGCCGCCGAATGGTAGACGGCTTCGCAACCTTCGCACGCGATGCGCAAGGAGTCCAGGTCGTCTAGGTCGCCCGTGACGATCTCCGCGTCGAGCGCGGCGACCGAACGGCGGTCGCTGTTGGGGCGGATGAGCGCGCAAACGTGGTTCCCCTCCGCACGCAACTGGCGGATCAGATGTCCGCCGACGAAACCCGTTCCGCCCGTGACCAGGACCTTCATGGCGCCGTTGCCCGTTGTTGTCTGCCTTGCAGCGCAAAAAGGGACAGGCATTTCGCGAGATGCCGTCCTGTGCGTCGCTGGCCCTTTCGGCGTGGAGCCCATCCGCTCTTGCTGCGGCACGGGGCCCATGCTCGCCGCGGTTTGCTATGGCGACGATGCCGGTTGCCGGGGTCTTGGGCGCCGGGGCAGCCAGCGGGGCACGGTTCGGCAGTATTCGACGTACGAATCGCCGAAGCGCGCCTTGAGCCGCGGCTCTTCGATCCGCAACACCTGGAAGCGCGCCAAGGGAATGCCGAGTAGGAACAGGGCCAGAATGCCGATCGAGCCGAAGAAGACGGCCTCGCCCAAGACGGTGATCAACAGGGACACGGCGACGGGATTGCGCATCCATCGATAGGGGCCGCTGGAGACGAACTTCGTCGGGGGATCGAACTCGACGAAGGGGCCTTTGCCGACGATGACCAGCCAGTTTGAACAGATGATGTAGCTGATGAATCCCGCGCCGGCGACGATGCCGGCGACGATGCGCTGCGTCGGACCTGGCACGAGCCAGGCGTGATCCGCACGCGCGTACAACAACTCCGCCAAGCGGTCGAAGCCGTAGGGAACCGCCACCAGCACGGTTGCGAGGAACGCCACGGCGTAGACGATCATCTTGAGGGCGAGCCAGCTCGGCGAAGGATCAGCTTGCGGGTTGGGTGTCACCATCGGACCGCGAACCCCGCCGTCATCCATTTGCTGGACTCTACGGCGTGGACGATGGCCAGTTGGCCCTCCTGCAACTCTCCGGTGCGAACCATCTCATCCAGGTGCAGCAGCGTGGCCGCGCCTCCGCAGTAGCCGATCGTGTCGCTGCGGAACTTGATCTTGTCGGGCGTGATGCCGAGGCGATCAAGGAAGGACGGAATCTTGTCTTCGTAAAGCTGGCGCGTTGGGATCGAGACGACGTAGTGATCGACCGTGCTGGGGTCGATCTTCAATTGCTTGGTGAAGTTGCACAATCCTTGCAGGAGCAAGGGGGCGGCGAAGTCGTTGACCGCGGAGAAGTCCTGCCAGAGATGGTGCATTCCGTCGTTATAGAGCTCTGGGATTTGGTGCGAGGCCTTCATCAGGTCGGCGGCTGCACCGCCCGCCGTCATGCCCGCCGGGCGCCCCGCGCCGACCGCTTCGACGTACGTGCCGATGATCTCGTGGCAGGGTTGGCCGTTTTGATTGCCCTGGAGGACTATGGCGCCCGAGCCGTCCGCCAGAATCCACCGCAGCGCGGCATGCACCTTGTCGACCTTGGCCTGGTTGAAGTAGCAGCTCCGCAGGTAGATCGAGGAGAGCTGGCTGTAGGCGACCAAGGCTGTCTTGTAGCGTCCTGTCCGCAGGGTGTCGTAGGCGATTTGAACGCCCTTTCCGACGCCGGTGCAGTTGGAATGAATCTCGATTTCGGCGCAGCATTGAATGCCCAGACGCTCTTGCAGCAGCGCGCTGGTGGGCGGCGTCGTTTGATCCGAGCCGGGGCAGGAGACGATGAGCAGTTCAATCTGTGAAGGCTCGATGGCGGCCATCTCGAGCGCCTTGCGCGCCGCCACCTCCGCCATGCTGCTGAAGTTGTGAGTCATGTCCCCCGTTTCGGGGTCAACGGCGAAATGCCGCGTTCGCACGCCGCCCCGCTCGATCATCTTCGAGCCGAGATTCTCAATAAAGCTCTTGACCTTCTGCGGGGCTTTGTCCAGCGGCCCGAGGACAGCCTCCACCTTGTCCGCCGTGACGGGTGGGCCAGGCAGGAAGCTGCCTGTGCCCAGGATCCGCACAGGTACGAACGACATAGGGCTCCTGGTCAACATTTTCTCCTTACGTCGCCGGTCGCGCTTGGCGCAACCTATCCGGCCGCCCACCTCGATGGTGGCGAAGGCCCCCCAAACGGCAAGCGGGGTATGATAGCAAAACCGCTAGCGAAAGGGCAGTCAATTCGTTTGTTCAAAAACTGGTGGAGCTGCCCCAGCTCCGAAAAGGCGATCGGAGTTTGGTTTTGTCGATGATTGTGCTGTAGCGAGGTGCGATTTCGCGGGCTCCACGAGCATGTGGGGCCCTTGGTGGCGAGGTTATGCCGCACGGACGCTGGATCAGGGGGCTGATGTGGCGTTACCTTATATTTTCAATTAAGTTATGAATCTTATTGGCCAACAGTTCTATCGCAATCGTGCGTTACGCCGGGTCAAGGATGAGATCGAGGGGCTCGCGAAGGCGGCCGGGACCATTCACAGTTGTGTACATCCGTAGCGGTCGATCCGCCGCGGCGGACCAGCCATCTTCTCCACGCTCCTGCCGAGCAGGAGCGTGGCCGCTACATCGCCCAGGGATCCTCGAGTTAATGCGGGATGCCTGAATCAGGCGCGGGAGACGAAGATGGCGCCTCGTGCGGCGCCAAGGCGGCGCCGTCAGGTATTGTCTGAGGCTCATGGCGCGCATAGTCAACGTGCAGGTGGTGGTGAATCCCGTATCGGGCGGCAGTAGTGGTCGTCGCGCGCTGTGGGGGCTATGCCGACTGATGCGAGAGGCCGGCATACGCGTGTCGGTACATCAAACGCGAGCTGTCGGCGATGCCCGGCGGGTGGCGGCGCGATGTGTGGCCGAGGGCGCGGGCTTGCTGGTTGTAGCGGGCGGCGATGGGACGATCAACGAGGCCGTCAACGGGCTGCGGGGCAGGGGCGCGCCCATCCTGATTGTCCCGGCCGGAACAGAGAATATTCTGGCGAAGTACTTTGGGATGCGGCTGGACGCGGACTGGCTCTGGCGGGTCGTGCGGACCTGGCGCACCGTGGAACTCGATGTAGCCGCTTGTGGGGATTGGCGGATGATGTTGGTGACAGGCATCGGGTTCGATGCCGAGGTCGTCAGAATCCTGAGCCATATTCGTGACGGGCACATCAATTATCTGTCCTATTTCTGGCCGCTGTGGCGGACCTTCTGGAGCTACCGGCATCCTCGGCTTTGCGTGGAGGCGGACGGCCGTTTGATCTATGACGGGCCTGGCTTGGCGCTTGTGGGGAATTTGCCGCGGTACGCGATTGGGTTGCGGCTTTGGCCGGCGGCGCACCCCGACGACGGCCTGCTGGACGTCGTCGTGTTCGGGTGCCGTTGGCAGGGTGGGTTGCTGCGGCATGCGATCAACGCGCTCTTGGGTCGCCATGCCGGCAGTCGCGGCGTTGTCCATCAACAGGCGCGGCGCGTGCGTGTCTGGTCAGATCGGCGCGTGCCGGTGCAGGTCGACGGCGATCTTGGGGGCTGGCTGCCGGCCGAGATCGCCATGAGCGGCGAGCGGGCACGGTTCCTGGTTCCTGAGGAGTTTCAAGCATGACACGAAAGGCCCGAGCGAAGTTCCATCTGGCCGCAGTTTCCGTCCTGATCTTGTTGTCGGGCCGGTCGGGGGTGTCGTATGGCCAAGAGCGGCTGCCGGGAGAATCGCGGGCCGCAACAGCGACGCAACCGGCGCGAGCAGTGGCAGCCGGTCAGCTTGCGGCGGTTGCCGCAACGAGCCAAACCTCGGACGAAGGAGGCGCTCGGGCTGCCTCGTTCAAAGAGCCGCCGCTGCTGGCGACATCGGAACAAGGCGAGGCCGGCCAGGAGAAGGAGGAGGCGAGGAGTCGGTTCGGGGATCGGGCGACGACGCGGCCTTCGACGGAGTTGCCTTCGATTTGCTATGAGGACCTCGCGCTTCTTGTGAAGACGGCTCGTCGGGCGTTCACGGATCGGGTCGAGGGCGGCATCGAAAGGGCGGCTTCCTATCGACCGCCGGCTCTCTTGGGGCTGAGAGGCGTCATTCATCTGACGCTGAGGCTTCGCGGG
>CAZERK010000185.1:0-6873 GCA_964514515.1 uncultured Planctomycetaceae bacterium | reverse complement strand
GGTCTTCTCCGAGGAGTTCGACAAGTACCGATCCCTCATCCGGCCCGACGCGATCGCGTTTCTCCGCGGGCGCATCGACCGACGCCGCGAGGAGCCTTCCGTCCGCGTCTCGGAAGTCTTCAGCATCGAGGACGCGCCGGCACGGCTGGCGCAGTCCGTGATTGTCCGGCTGGTCGGCGACGCGGTCGATCCCGGCGTCCTGCGCGACCTGCGAGCCATCTGTTCTCAGCACCCGGGCGAGCAGCCGTTGTTCCTCCAGGTGCACGCGAACGCCAACATGGTCGCGACGCTTCGGTGCGACGCGAAGCTCGGCATCCGGCCCGACGCCGAGTTCGTGGCGCAGGTGGAGGCGCTGCTCGGACCGCGCTGCGTCACGGTCGTCGGCCCGACGAGGCCCGCCGGCTACAGCGTCGGCGCCGAGCGCCGGCACTCTGAAGCCCAGCAGGCCGACGAACTGGAAGCCACGGCGTAGGTAGCGCGGTGAGGGGTCCAGCCGCGTGGTGTACAGCGGCCTAGCACGCGCCCAGACGGTCCAGGTGAAGACAGCCAATGCGGCGATGCGGGCACGCCACGGTCAACGCATGCGGCCGCGAAGCGCCCGGCGCGACGGCGGCTCCGCCTGGACGAGGGGGATCGATCTCGCCCTGCGCTCCAATTGAAACGCCCAAGGCGGCATCCGCCTCGGGCGTCCCAGATCGTGCAAACCTGTGCAGCCGTCGAATCGCCTGAGGCGATCGTTCAGCCGCGACGGTTACTTCTTGGCCTTCTTTTTCGTGGCCTTCTTCTTCGTGGCCTTCTTCTTCGTCACCTTCTTCTTGGCGACTTTCTTCTTGGCCTTCTTCTTGCCGGCCATCGTTCCACAGCACCTTGGCATGACATGTTCCTTTCAAACTTCTGAAACCGTGGCACTACTCTCGCGCCGCCGACCATGCGTGCCCCTCGGGCATCGTGATCCGTCGACGCCAACTGAGAACAGCGTTTGTCTAGCGTAAAGACCAAGGGTCTGTCAAGCCCTTTGCGTCCTAAACACCGCGTTCCTCCGAGCGACGGTCGCGGCCGATGGTCCTGACGCGTCACGCGCGAAGACGCTCATCCGGCTCGCGGCGCGCCACACGTCATCCGGTCACTCGCCGTACGCAGCGATGATCTCTTCGCGAGACTTACCAAGAATATCGTACTTCTTGCCGACCTTCGTGAACGCCTCGACGGCCTGATCGACGTGGTGGGGCTCGTGCGCCGCCGACAATTGGCAGCGGATTCGGGCCAGGCCCTTGGGAACGACGGGATAGTAGAAGCCGATCACGTAGATTCCCTCGGCGTACAGATCTCTCGCGACATCCTGCGAGAGCTTGGCGTTGTACAGCATGATCGGCACGATGGGATGCTCGCCGGGCTTGATGTCGAAGCCTGATTGAGCCAGGCCCTTGCGGAACCGCTGCGTGTTCGACCATACCTTGTCGCGCAGCGCCGTGCTCTCCATCAGGATGTCGAAGACGGCGATCGACGCCTTGACGACGATGGACGAGACCGTGTTGCTGAACAAGTACGGCCGCGAGCGCTGCCGGAGCAGATCGATGATCTCCTGGCGACCCGTCGTGAAGCCGCCGGACGCCCCACCCAGCGCCTTGCCGAGCGTCGAGGTGATGATGTCCACGCGGCCCATCACGCCGCAGTATTCCGTCGAGCCGCGGCCGGTCTTGCCCATGAAGCCCGTGCAATGGCAGTCGTCGACCATCACCAGGGCGTCGTACTTCTCGGCGAGGTCGCAGATCGCGTCGAGCTGAGCGACGGTCCCGTCCATGCTGAACGCGCCGTCCGTCGCGATCAGGCGGTAGCGGGCGCCGCGGGCTTCCTTCAGCTTCGCCTCGAGGTCGGCCATGTTGTTGTGCTTGTAGATGCTGCGGGCGGCCTTGCACAGACGGATGCCGTCGATGATCGAGGCATGGTTCAACTCGTCGGTGATGATCGCGTCATCCTTGCCGAGCAGCGGCTCGAAAAGCCCGCCGTTGGCGTCGAAGCACGCGGCGTATAGGATGGCGTCATCCGTATGGAAGAACGCCGCGATCTTCCGCTCCAACTGCCGATGGATGTCCTGCGTGCCGCAGATGAACCGGACGCTGCTCATGCCGTAACCGTGCGATTCGAGGGCATCCTTGGCCGCCGCGATGACGCGCGGGTGCGACGACAAGCCCAGGTAGTTGTTGGCGCAGAAGTTCAACACCTGCTTGGGCTTCGAACCGGCTGGGAACTCCACGTGAATCTCCGCAGCCTGGGGCGTCAGGATCAGGCGTTCTTCCTTATACAGACCGGCCTCCCGAATCGAGGCCAATTCTCGCTGCAAGTCGTGCTTCATCTGACCGAACATGCTTGTATCTCCCGTGGAGTCACCCGTTCGCGTGGCAACAGAGGGCGGACGCCGCGCGGCAACCGTTTCGTGCTGAAGCCGTCTCCCCCTGCGAGAAAAGCCGCTCGGGGCTGGCAAAACGCGCGGCTGCGGGCATCCCGGGCGGTCGACCTTCACGTCGGCCGTCTTGCGCGCCTCGGCCG
The DNA here is from genome assembly GCA_964514515.1 of uncultured Planctomycetaceae bacterium. Taxonomy (GTDB): domain Bacteria; phylum Planctomycetota; class Phycisphaerae; order UBA1845; family UTPLA1; genus CAZERK01. The sequence continues at coordinate 4,326 of CAZERK010000185.1, read as the reverse complement.
GCAGCAACCGCGCCGCTACTTGCCACGACACGACGCACACAAGCGGGACCCGTTGCAGCCTGACGCTGCGATGCGTCCGAATACGGCAGCCTCCAATTCCAGCCTGGGACGCGCGAACGACGCGAGCCGCTCCCCGCTCAAGACCGACTTCCATGCGCGAGCATGAAGTCGCTCGACGGGTCAGTCCTCTTGCCGGCTGGACGCAGCAGCATCCGGGGGGGTATCGGCCGACGCCGACTTCGCGCCGCTCGGCGCGGCCACGGCCGCCGGCGCTTGAGCCGCTGGCTTCCGTCCGGCACTCGAACCGCCCTGCAGAACGCCCGCCGCCGGTGGGACCGGCGCGGACGGGGGTCGCGCAGGCGACGCCGCACCGGCCACCCGGAACCGCTGTTCCAGCGTCGCGATCGCTTCCGTCCGACGGATCAACTCATCATAGAGTTGATCCAGACGGCGATTCAGCCCCCGAAGCTGCTGATCCTTCTCCGCCCCGGAGAGCTTCGCGGCCTGCTCGTAATCAGCCCTTCGCTGCTCGCGGTGCGCCGCCGCGCGGTCTTGGATGCTCTTGAGCACTCTGGCCGCCACCACCCGCTGTTGGTCGGTAAACCCGTGCGTCTCTTGGATGGCCCTCGCCCGCTGCGCCCACTCAGATTCCTCTGGCGCCGGCGGCAACGGAACCGGCGGAGAGAACGGAGCCGCCAACGGAGCCGGCCGAGCGGGCGGCCGCGTCTCGGGCACGGGCGCGGCAGGCGGAGTCGGCGACGGAGACGGCGTCGCACCCTCAGACGGCGGCGCCACCGGAATCACGGGCGGCCGCTCCACTGGCCGAGCCGGGACTTGCGCGACCGGCGGCGTAGAATCCATAGGCGCGGCCGGCATCGGTGTATCCGGCAAAACCGTGCGAGGCAGCTCCACCAAATCGACCGGCGGCGCCAACAGAAAGTCGATTTCCTCGACCTCCGTCTCGGCCGGAACCTGCTTCAGCCGATCCACCAACTCCGCCTTGAGTCGGGCGCGCGCTGCGTCGGCTGGGTCCTTGCCGAGCAACGGCTCGACCCGGCGCATCACGTTCACGAGAGAAAGCGGCGCCTCGGCGTGCAGCTTACGAATCTGGTGTTGGAGCTTCATCATGGCGCCGGATCGGTCGCCGGCATAAAGGGACTCGTTGGCCGCCAGGAGCGTGATCGCCAATTGAAGGCGGTGCAGCGTCAAGCCGATTCGCTGTTCGTACGATCGCTGCTCGGAAGCCAACTGTTCCAAGACCGGACGCACCTTGCCGAGTTGGCTTTCATCCAGCTGATAGACGTGCCGAACGAAAGACAGTCGGTCGTCGAGCAGCTTCTCGGGGGACCCCGTCGCCGTGTCCGCCGCCGCCTGCTGAAACATCGCCGGCCCGGGCGGACCATCGCCGAATGCAGGTGCAGCCCCCAGAGCCCCGAAGCACATCACCGAGCAGCAGCCGAGTCGGAGTAACATCGCCTATCCCTCTCGAACACGACACCCAGAACCTGTCCGGGAACGACGCATCTTCTGAAACAGTTCATTCTCCGACCGGGCAAGCCGCAAGTCAAACGCGAAAACGCAACGCGCGACGGCGACGCGGTCGAGTGCGCGCGAGCGTGGCCGAGTCCCACGTAACGAAGCCGCTCCGTGCGTACGCGGCACGTCGAGTCCGCAGAATCCTGTCCGGGCAGAATGCCCTCGGCAACCAACGGGAGCCCTGGACCTTGACCGCGCCGTTGCGCTTCCGGCCTGTCGGCGCACGGACGCGCCCAAAACCGCTTCTGCACGTAGACCTGGACGCTGGAACCCGGACACCTCGCCGACGGTCGACGCGCGATCCGTCCCTCTGTCGACGACGATCTTTGCATGATGGAGTCCGGCGACGGTCGTCCCCGGAGGAATGGTAAGGTAACTGGCCCCGGAGGATTCGAACCTCCACAAACAGATCCAGAGTCTGTCGTGCTACCGTTACACTAGGGGCCAAAGAAACCGCGTCAGTTTATCATCGGTTGCGCGCATGTCAACGGTGAACAATCGCAAGTTCCACGCGCAGGCACGATAACCGCGCCCATGCCGTGCCCACGCCGGCATAAGCCTGAACAGAGCCGTCTCGACAAGTCGGGATGAGGGAGCGGTTTTCGTGACCGGCGTCGTGACCGCTCCCTCACGGTCGCGGCTCTGATGACGGGCATACGATTGCCCCCGCGCAAACGTCTTCCGAAGACAGACTCCGGCAACGCGACGACCGAAGATGCTGTAGCGGAGTTCAGGAACTCGGCGTGGCCGCGCCGGAGAATCCGACGACGGACTGCGCCTGGAAGGACCGGCCGGACAGGAGTTCCTCGAACGTCACGAGAATCGTGATGGACGTGCCGGCCGGCCGCTGGCCACCCGTCCATGGAACGTGCAGCGTATAGTGCGAGGTGAGGAACCGGCCGTACCATTGCGTTCTCAGAACGGCCGGATCCATCGACAACTCGCCGACCCGTTGCCTCTCGGAAGGCTGGGAGAGGTCCATCAGTCGCACGCGGACGCGGCCCGCCGCCTTGATGGCCTCTCCATCCTGGTCCAGCAGCTTCAGGTAGACGACGACTCCGTCGTCCAGCCCGTCACCGTCTTCATCGAACCCCCCGGAAAGCCTCTCAATCTGAATCGTCTCGACGTGAACGAGGTTCTCAATCGCTCGTTCACCCGTCAGTCCTTGAAGCGATTGGATGCGCGTCGCCTGGGCGGCGATCTGCTCATCCTTTTGAGCCAGCATCCGGCCCTGCTGTTCCAACTTGTCCTGCAACTCCTGTATCTGCGTCACGCGCGGGTCGGATTGGGTCGTCCCGTTGCACGCGAGCGCGCTCAACAGGAGAAGCGTCGCCGGCATCGCCGACAGCCGCAGCCCCCCGACAGAGCGTAGGAACGTCGCGCGAGACATCAATCATCCGACGCCGACGGCGGCCGACTAGGCAGCACCGGCTGCCGCTCGAGCACCTGGTCGATCAAGCCGTACTCCATCGACTCCGTGGGCGACAGCCACAAGTTGCGATCGCAGTCCTTCCGGATCTTCTCGATGGCCGTCCCGGAATGCTTGGCGAGGACCTGGTACAGGATTTCCCGCAGCCGCAGGATTTCCTGCGCTTCGATGGACAGGTCCGTCGCCGGCCCCTGCAGAACGCCGCCGATGAGCGGCTGGTGCAACAGGATTCGAGCATTGGGCAGGGAGAACCGTTTGCCCTTGCTTCCGCCGCAAAGGAGCACGGCGCCCATGCTCGCCGCCAGACCGACGCAATACGTCGCGACGTTGCACCGGAGGAACTGCATCGTGTCGTACACGGCCAGGCCGGCCGAAACGCTGCCGCCCGGCGAGTTGACGTAGAAATGGACGTCGCTGTTCGGGTCCTCGTTCGAGAGGAACAGCATCTGGGCGATGATCACGTTGGCCACGTTGTCATCGATGGGGCCGCCGAGAAAGATCACGCGGTCCTTGAGCAGCCGCGAGTAGATGTCGTACGACCGCTCCCCGCGGCCCGTCTTCTCGATGACAAAGGGAATCAGCGTATTGTTCTCGACCATCGGGCACTCCTCGGCCACAGCCCGCGCCGCGCCCGCCCGGCGGTCGGCGTGCGTCGCGATGACAAGCCAAGCCGCGGCCCGGTCGCCTGGACGGCGGCCTCGCATCGTTTGTTACTTGTCGGCTTCCTCGCTCTGGCTCTTGTCGCCGCCTTTTTTCTCGCCTTCGAGGATCTCGTCGACCAGCCCCCATTGCACGGCTTCCTGCGGCGTGATGAAGCGGTCGCGCTCCGTTTCCTCCTCGATCTTCTCGATGGGCAACGACGTATGGAAGGCCAGGATTTCGTTCAGCCTCCGCTTGTCGCGGATGATCTCCTCGGCCTGGATGCGGATGTCCTCCGCCGGCCCGGTCACGCCGCCCCACGGCTGGTGCAGCATGATCTTGCTGTTGGGAAGGGCGTATCGCTTGCCCTTCGTGCCGGCCGTCAGGATGACCGCGCCGCCGCTGGCGGCCTGGCCGATCGAGTACGTGGCGATGTCGCACGACAGGAACCGCATCGTGTCATAGACCGCCAGCGTCTGGTCCACCAATCCGCCCGGACAGTTGATGTACAGGTGGATGTCCTGGTCCTTCTTGATGCTTTGCAGATAGAGCAACCGCATGATGACCAGGCTGGCGGTGCGCTCGGTGATCGGGCCCGCCAGGAAGATGATCCGATTCTCCAGGAGCATGTCCTCGATGGACATCTCTCGGTAGCGTTGATAGGGCGCCCCCCCCTGGACCGGCGACCCACGGGGCGTCAGCGGATGGAGGATGGTGCCGTA
>CAZERK010000184.1:0-6878 GCA_964514515.1 uncultured Planctomycetaceae bacterium | reverse complement strand
CTGAGCGGCGACGGGTACGTGACGACGGCCGACGTGGCCCCCTTCGTCGCAGCCGGTCTGGGGAACTAATTTAACCTGCGCGATCTTGCGACGCAGTCAGTAGCGGCCGATACGCCGTGGCGGATCGGCTGCTTCCTGCGCCCCCCGAATTGCGCAGGGTGATTGGGCGAGGCTGCGTCGCCGCCGTGTCAGCGGAATGCAGTAGGGCGGGCGTCTGCGGCACCATCGGGTTCGGCCATCGGCTTCAGAAGAGCGGGCTGTATCCCGCGAGTCGGAGTAGCCAGACAACGAGGGCGGCCGCGCCAGCCAGCAACGCGATGAGACCCCAGCGGCGTACCTTGCGGGCCGTCCGAAGAGACTCCAAGTGACGCCAAAGCTGCTCTGCGACCAAGGCATCGACCGGTGACCGGGATAGAGACGCTGTCGCTGACCGAGGAGAGTCCGCCTCGCAGTTGCGCGACGCGGCCGAGGAAGCCGAAGAAGCAGGCGTCCGTGGCGCAGCCCAAGGCGACACGCCGGGTCGCGTCCGGGTCGGAGCGGTCAAGGCGAGCGGCAGCGGTGGGAAGCGGTCCTCCACCGTCAGTTGCTTGCCAAGCGATGACAGGCGTTCCCAGAGATCTTCGTGCAGCTCCGCCCGAGGGCGTTGCTCGATTAAGCGCGTGAACATCGCGACCAGAAGAGATGCCGTGGACGCCGCTGAAGTCGGTTCCCGTGCGTCTGCGAGCAACCGGTCCGCCAGGGCTTGGGCGCGGTCCCGATGACGAGCGTAGAGCTCCACAAACGCGCTGTAGTCCCCTCGTCCCATCGCATCGAGCAGCACCGCATCAGGCGTCGGTCCGGGATCGGGCGAAAAGCGTCCCATCGATCACGCTCACAAGCGTCAGCGGCCATGTACGCATCGTTCCCCGCAAGAGCCGACGCTCTGTTGGATCATAGTCTAGAACCGATCCCGAAACCCTCTCCCCGTCGAGGAGAGGGCAGGGGGAGGGGCAAGATCTGGAGCGTTCGACGATCCTCCCGCGCTTGCATCGTCGGGAGAACGGGGGTTTGGGATAGATTCCAGGGCTGTGTTTGCGTTGAGCGGGGACGTTCCTGTTGCCGCTTCGACTGCGCGAACCGGTCGAAGAGGCAGGCGAAGCTTCCATGTTCTGCCGCGCCGCGGCGCACGCGGCGCCCGGGATCGCCCCTCATCATGGAGGCGTGCCCCGCGGAGGCTTCAAAACCCCCGTTTGCGGTTGCCCGGCCGGACATCTCGGACTCCCCTTTTGCTTCGGGGTGAGCGACGCGTCCGATCGCGAGCCTGAGGGGTCCCGGCGCCTATCGCGTCCGACCGGGAGCTTCACCGCGCTGCGGCGCCTGGCGACTCAGGCGACGAGTTCCGCCACCTGACCCTGGAAGCGCTTGCGAAGCCGCGCGATGACGTCCTTGTGTATCTGGCTGACCCGGGACTCCGAGAGATCGAGCACGAGGCCGATCTCGGCCATCGTCAGACCCTCGGTGTAATAAAGGATTAGAACGAGCCGCTCTTCACGGTTGAGCCCGCGCGTGATGTGCTCCGTGACCATCTGACGCGACACCTTCTGGGAAGGGTCCGCGGCCCGGGCGTCTCGGATGTCCCAACCGCCGGGCGAGCCGCGGGGCTGGCCGTCCTCATCGCTCTGGACCGCCGACAGGTGCACCTCATGGCCGAGCCTCGATAGCCGCGAAAGCTCGGCGAACCGCTCTCGACTGATCCCCATGTGCTCGGCGATCTCCGCCTCGGACGGCGGGCGCCCCAACTCGCTGTCCAGCATCTCCTTGCTGAACATGCGGTGCTTCTCGAAGCTCCGCACGGTTCGCGACTGCCCGTCCAGCGCGCGCAGCCAATCCATGACGGCGCCGTGGATCCGTTGCTGGCAGAATGTCTCGAACTTCGCCTTGTGACTGGGGTCGAACGCCTCAACCGCCTCTAGCAAGCCGTCGTATCCCGCCGAGCAAATCTCGTCGTAACTGATCTGAGCGGGCAGTTTCTGCGCCAGCCGGGCCGCCTGCATGTGTACGAGAGGGCGATAGTGCTCCACCAGCTTGTTGCGCAGATCGCTCGTCCGCCGGCTGAGATAGTGTTTCCACAGGACTTCGACGTCTCGTTGGCGACGGGAAGACTTCATGCCGAACACTCCCTTGTTCGTTGGCGCCACGGCGCAAAGCCGCGCGCGGACATAGTGCATTCCGAACGTCGACCAGAGAGGAATCAGGATGACATGTAGGTTCGAGATCGGCTTCCGTGCCGATTCTTGTCGCTCAGATGTCTGCGCACCTCCTTGTCGAATGCGGCAACAGAATAGTACCGCGGGTCCGAGAAGATGCAAATGAATTCTATCCGTCAGCGCGCGTTTTTTTCACCGCGGCATTCCAGGGTCTCGCTCGTTCGAGATCGTGGTCGAGGGCGCCGAACCGCATGCTACTTTTGCGCGAGCCTGTCGTGCGGGCGGCGACGAGCCGGCGCAGAGCGTTCCGTCGCCGGTCCTTCATGACCGTGCGTGAGACGTTCCGTGCCGCGCGAGACGCATGTCGTGAACGATGACAAGCCCTGCTTACTGTTGTACGTCGTCCCTCCAGTCAGGTCTTCGATCGCAAGGCTGTCTCTTTGGTCCATTCTGCCGCGTGCCGTATCCTCCGAGCCCCTTGGCAGTATTGCGCGAGCGGAACGCTCGGATGATCGACGGGTTGACGATCTCGCGGCTTTCGCCTGACGCAGAGGCGCATAGCGAGTCATCGTAAGAAGACGCCAGCGCGTCCGTGCTAGTCCGTCGGCGCTGGCTGCAAGCGGCTGGCCCTTAGGCAGAACGCCGATTGCGCCTCAGCGGACTGCGCCGAGAATGGCGCGCGTGCGTCAAGCTTCGAACGCGACGAAGCTTTCGACGACTGCGGCTGGGGCTCGCGACGTTTGGGGCGATCCGCCGAACGGGGCAGTGCCGGGCCGGACGATTGCAGTTGAATGCGAGCAGCCCGAGACGGCATTGGCGACTAGACGTATCTGCCAACGCGCCTATGGCGATCGGGCCTGCATGTAGCCCGTCCGGCATCGCGTCCGGGACGGCGATTCGGGGCGTGTCCAAGGACGGCCTACGCGCCATCTAGTATATGGCCTTGAATCACCGTGCGCAATTCGGGGGCGCGCGGGTAGCGGCCGACCTCCGGGTCGGCCGTAGAATGTACCGCGCGCTGTGCTCCGCGACGGCCGAGCGGGAGCTCGGCCGCTACCAACCGCGTCGCACGATCGCGCACGGTGATTTAGCGTGCGGCGCCACAGATGCGCCAAACGCGTACGGGCGTCGCGGGCCAGCCCGCTTGCATGGCAGCAACCACGGGCGCGACTCGGGGAGGTCGCTGTTTCAGAGATCCCCGGGTGCGACATCGAGTTGGATCGCCCTGCCTTCCATTTGCATCCCGCAAAGCAGCAGAAACCGCTGGAGGAGGCCCAGCGAACGTCTCCATCGCTCCACCGCCGACCTCGTCTTGACGACGAGGGGATGTTGATCGTCGTCGATCTCCTTGAGAACCTCCATGCACCCCTCGACGTGGTGCGCGAGGAAGAGCGCCAAGGCGTGATTGGTCTTGTAAACAAGCGGGGCGTCGGGCGACAGCGTCAAGCTGTTCCCTTTGAGAAGCAGCGGCCTAAGGACGTTGACGGCCTTCTCCACCTGGCCCAGTCGCATGAGGCAGACGGCGCAGGCGTCTTGCATGGCCGGGGCATCCGGTCTCGCTTGCCGCAGCAGTTCCAAGGCGCCGCCCGCCAGGAGAGCCCCAGATGACACGATATCGCCAGGCGTCTTGGCATCAAATGACGTGATGCTCGCTGGTCCGCGGACGATCCGCGGCGAATCGGATGCGGGCAGCACGCATGGCGACCAGAAGACGGCCGCTGAATCGTCAGGATGGGGGGCTTGGTTCTGTTCCGGGATCAACGGACCGTGGCCCGTGAGCTGCGCGGTCGGGGCGGCGGCGAGACAGTAAGGCCAGCGAGACGCGGAGCAGCACGCTGAAGCGAGCCAAACGCAGGTCCAGCCCAGCGGAACGTCTCATCACAGAATGCCTTGGATTCCTGGGACCAGGTGCCGCAACGGCGGCGCCGATGGCCTCGGCTTCGCACGACCGCCATGCCGTATTGTAGCACGCCAAGGCGAACACAACACCGCGTGCTTCTCCCTGGGCGCGCGGCGGTTGGATCGCCTGGTCAGCCTCGGTTGCGGGCCGCGCGAGACGGAAGGCGAGCCGGGCCGCCTCCCGGTCCCCGGGCCGTCAGCCGTGCGACTCGTCGTCGTAGTCGTCCGGCATCATGCGCGCTGCAGCTTCTTCGCGGACTCGCTGCTCTTGGGCGTCAGCTCGGCGCTTGATGATGCGGCGAACCACCAAGTTCGCCGCGACGCAGGCCGCCATGCCAGCAGCCCCGACGTAGTACACGACCACGCAGACGCCGCCCGTGATGACCGTCGCCATCAAAGCCGCGAGGAACCAGCTCGTCACGACCCAGATGGACCGGCCCAGTTTCAGTTCCGCGTCGCCTCGAGCGAAGATGCGGTCCGCCATGCCCGTCGCCACGACGGCGGCGAAAGCGACGTACGTCGTCGACACGGGCAACGCCAACGAAGACGCCGTCGCGATGACGCTCGCCGAGACGCACACGATGATGCAGGCTCGGAGGGGGTCATAATGCTGGGTCTTGCCTTCTGGCGTTCTGGCTGCCGGAGGAGCCAGTGGCGCGGTGCAATTCCGCCTGCGCAAGATGTGCCTGGCCAGCTTGACGCACCATCGGGGCGCCCACAGTTTGACGTGATCTCCCGAACTCCCGGTCCGCACCTCGGCCCGCGTGACGCGCGTCGCGTTGCGCGTCGCCATGCCGACGACCAGCAGCACGCCGCAGACGAAGAGCGTCCAGGTCGAGATGGGGACTTTCGTCACCTCCGCCACGGTCATCCCTTGCAGGTGGCCGTGGATCAGGGCGATGGCCGCCAGCCCGGGCGACGCGCAATTCGCCAGGTCGTTCTGCCCGAAGGCGAAGGCCATCGACAGCATCCCCAGGAGGGTCAGGAGGGGAAACAACCGTTTGGCGGCTTTCTTGCGGAAGATGACCAGCGAGACGTGAATTAGAATCGCGAAGAACACCCAGAGCACCAGGATCGAGAACAAGACGCTGAAACCCGGAAATGTCTGCTCCAGGTATGCGCCCAGTTGCCGGATGATGCCGACGTCCTTCCCGCCCTTGACCATCATGAAGTAACACAAGCCGGCCATGAGGCCGCCGCCGACCCAGCCGCCGTGCAGGAGCAGCGTCGTGAAGCTCGACCATTTTGCTCGGATGGCGCCGCGCGCCGCGCGCTGCAGGAAGAAGCCCATCACGCCCGAGAGGGCGATCGAACAGACGATGCCCATCAACACGGTGCCGGCGCTCGCCCATTTCACCGCGTTGATGCTCCCGGTATCCCGCAGGAGGCCAAGGAACAACGACGCTCCGAGCAACTCGAAGACCAGGGTCATCGTCGTGCTGACCGGCATCCCGAACGCCGAGTAACTGTAGAGGAGAATCGTGTCGACGACGTATACGGACGTGTAGATGGCAAGCGCCTGTTCCACGGTGAAGAGGCCCGGCGTGAAGATGCCCTTGCGGGCCGTATCGATCACAGCCGATGAAAGGCAGGCGCCGGCCACGACGCCAATGCCCGCCAGCCGCACGGCGTTCTGCCGCGTCAGAATCCTCGAACCGAACACGGCGTTGACGATGTTCGCGGCGTCGTTGCGCCCGACCTCGACCGTATCCCAGATGAGCATGCTGACGGCGATGATCAAAGCGCCGAGGAAGAACGGCTCATCCAGAAGGTTTTGGATAAACGTGATGGTCTCGGAAATGGTCGTGCTCCCCTTGTTTCACACCTGTACGAGCCGGACGGCTCACAGTACGCGTGTCCATCGCTCGTGTGGCGGCGGCGATGACGCCGCAGCAAGTCGGCGGTGGGTCCGCGACGGTTCAGCGAGCCGGCGAAACACGCATGTCGTATCTTGTCGGCGGGGAATACGCAACGGGATACGCAGCGATGTCGCGCGCATTTACACAAACTAAGCGCTTCCTTAATACGCCGCGGCAAACGAGTCGGAGGCAGCCTGCAAATCACAGGCGCGCAGAAGCGGACAGACTGCGCGCCCGATCACGGCAGCCGCGCGGAATGCGCCGGCATAATCCAGCCCCGCGGAGCCCGCAGTCAACGTCGCGCATACGCGCGAGCGAATCGCGCTACTGGAGTAGGGATCGGGCGGCGTCCCGATTGGAGAGCCATTCGGCCGCTCTCGTTCGGACGGCTTTCACCTCTGGATTCGAACCTGGATCGACGCCGATCAGTCGCGAATAGACGAGCGTCGTGTCCGCCCAAAGCTGCCCCAGCCAGGCCGACGCCGTCAGGTCCGGCTGCTCCACCGTGATCAGGACGGTCGGCATCTTCTCGCTGCACCGCTTCACGTTGGCCAGAGCCAAAACGAGATCAACGTCTGACGCAGACAAATTGGCATGTTCCGGTCGAAGCGCGTCGGTCTGCTCCAGCAGCATCGGGTGCGACCCAACGCCGCCGGTCCGCAGGAGAAAGACAGCCATCTTGTGTTCGCTGGTGCCGAGGATGGCTTCCAGGTTCATGTGCGAGTCACGCGGCAGCCCCAGGTACCGTGACATCGTGATGTCGTTGCCGTCACGATTGATGCCCTCGTTCCAGTATTGGCAGAACTCGTCCGCCGAGAACCGCAGCAACGCGTCGTTCGTTCCGAGGTAGATGTGATTGACGCCCCGGCGAAGCTGTTGGATGCGGATGTACTGCGCGAGCACAACGCGCCCCGACGCGTCCGATCCGATCTGC
>CAZERK010000183.1:0-6889 GCA_964514515.1 uncultured Planctomycetaceae bacterium | reverse complement strand
GAGGGGCCTGCTGGACAGAGGATGCACCGTCGTCGGTCATCCTGACGTCTACGGCGCCGGCGTCAACAGCCACAGGACTTCGCGATTGCCCGCGCCGCCCCGGATCGGGCTCTCGGCTTCACCGGCCAGTCGCAGCCCCGAGCCGGTCAGTCCGTTGCGAGCCTCGGCCAGGATAGACGGCAGCCGCTCCTCCGGCAGCACGCCGTCGACCAAGTCCCGCACGGGCGCCTCATAGTGCGGCTTTACGAGCGAGATGATGACGCCGTTCCCGGCCAGCAGTTCCTTTGCGACGGGCAGGATACGGCTCTGTCGCGTCCAACCCACGTCAATCGTCACGAGTCGGACCCGTTCCGGAAGCCGCACGTGCAACGCGTCCGTCCGCTCCATCACGACGACGCGCGAGTCCGAGCGCAGCGGATGCGCCAGCACGCCGTAGCCGCGGTCGACGGCATAGACCTTCGCCGCCCCATGTCTCAACAGACAGTCCACGAATCCTCCGGCGCTGCATCCCAAGTCCGCGCAGACCCATCCTTGGGGCTGCACGCCGAAAGCATGCAAGGCTGCGGCGAGCTTCTCGCCGGCCCTCGATGCGTACCCGGCCTTCTTTTCGTCTGGCGACATCCTGTCAGGCCGTCCGATGGAGAATCGTGTAGCCCACGTAGCACGCGTACGACAGCAGCAGAACCGCGCCTTCTCGCCGGGACACGCGAAGGCCCGTCGCGGCCATGAGCCAAAGCACGACGCTCGCTGCCATCATGACCGGCAGGTGCACGTGCAGGCTCTGGTCGTCGAACGGAAGGCCGGGCTTTCCGTCGCTGCTGCCGACGAGGCCCGACGCCCCGCCGATCCACAACAGATTGAAGATGTTGCTCCCGACGATGTTGCCGAGGCAGAGATCGGCATGCTTGTGCCACGCGGCGATGACGGAGGCCGTCAACTCCGGCAGGCTCGTGCCCAGCGCGACCAACGTCAGGCCGATCAGCATCTGGCTGACGCCTAAACTGGCGGCGACGTTCACGGCGCCGCGAAGGAATAGCTCCGAACCGCCCATCAGCAAGCCTAGGCCCACGACGATCATGGCGAGCAGCCACGCGACGGATGGCTTGGCCGGCGGGAGCGTTTGGTCGTAGGCCTGGAGAACGGCCGCCCGCTCTCGGCGCGCGAGGCGCACCGCCAGGACGTTGTACACGACGAGCAGCAACAGCAGCGCGATGGACTCGATGCGGCAGATGCGTCCGTCGGCCGCCGCGGCCCACGCCAATGCCGACACGACGACGAGGATCGGCGCCTCTCGACGAACGAATCCCGCCGTCGCGCGAATCGGGCAGAGCATCGCCGCCGCGCCGAGGACCAGCAGCACGTTGAGGATGTTGCTGCCGATGATATTGCCGGTGCCGATGGCCGCGTTGCCCCGCCAAGCCGCCGACACGCTGACGACGAACTCCGGCGCCGAGGTGCCGTAGGCGACGACCGTAAGACCGACCACCATCGCCGAGACGCCGAGCGATCGCGCCAGCGCCGCCGCGCCCCGCACCAACAACTCACCGCCCGCCAGGAGCAGGCAGCCTCCTCCTAGAACGAAACCAACGTCCGCCCACATCACCCAACTCGGAACGACCCAGCCGCATGTACCAAGGGAGGCTTGCCGCGAGCCGAGGGCGGTCGGCGTCGTCGGGAACGGCGTTCCGCGAGCGAGGCCCCCTCTTGCTACGAGCAATCTGCGCTACTTACCGCAGTAGTCGATCAGCCTTGCGATCTCGCTTCTTAAGTCGGCCCTTGCGACGATCCGATCGATGTAACCGTGCTCGAGCATGAATTCAGCCGTTTGAAAGCCCTTGGGCAGTTCGGTCTTGACCGTGTTCCAGATCACGCGAGGGCCGGCGAAGCCGATCATGGCGCCGGGTTCTGCCAGGATGACGTCGGCAAGAAACGCAAAGCTGGCCGCCACACCCGCCGTGGTCGGGTCCGTCATCACGGCAATGTAGAGTCCTCCGTCGTCATCATGTCGCGCCATCGCCGCGGAAGTCTTCGCCATTTGCATGAGACTGACGAGACCTTCCTGCATCCGCGCCCCTCCTGAGCACGTGAAGACGACCAACGGCACGGACAAATCGGTCGCCCGTTCGATCGCGGCGGTCACCTTCTCGCCAACGACGGCTCCCATCGAGCCCATGATGAAACCGCCGTCCATCACGACGAGAATCACCGCCCGCCCCTTGATGTATGCGCGGCCGGTGATGACCGCCTCATCCAGTCCGGTCTCCTGTCTCGCAGCGGCCAGGCGCTCGCGATATGGCAGGCGGTCCTTCCAGCCCAGCGGGTCCGTCGAAACCAGGCCTTCGCCAAACTCCTCAAAGGTCCCCGGATCCGTCACCTGCTCGACGCGCGTCCGTGCATTCACGCGATAGTGGAGGCCGCACTCCGGGCAGACCCCTAGGCGTTCGTCGAGAACCTTCTTGAAGATCATCTTCTCGCAGCCTTTGCAGCGAAGCCACAAGCCCTCTGGAACGTCGACTTTCGCCATGCGATCGCTTCCTATTATGACAACGCTGCAAGCGGCCCACGGCACGCCCAATGATGACTTTCCGGCTTACGCCGACGCACGACTCCCCCGCGACGGGGCTCGCGGCGCGCGACGCCGTGTCCCAAACGTCCAGCCTCGAGCGTCAGACCTGCGCCCCCGGATTCGCTGTTCGATCGGATGCTGACTGCAGCACGAAGAGCCGACCCGACGGGCGCGTCTGCGCGCCGCCGCGCACGACGGCCGTCAGCGAAGCCAGATCGTGCTCAGTATATCGCCCTTCGCCGGACGACACACCGTTGGACGCCCCCATAAAAGGAAACAGGACCTGAGCGTCAGTCAACGCCCAGGTCCTGCATCTGCTAGCAGACGCAGAGGCGAACGCCGTTGCGGCACTCGCCAATGGCATCAGAACATGCGGGATGCTCGATTCGCGGCGCCCCTGCTATGTATCGCCATTGCTCTGCGCTCTGAAGCACAGGGGGTCCGCAGGCGAGAACGGACAACCATCCCACCGGGCGACCTCCACACGCTCTATCGCCCTTCGTCCGAACCGCCTGTGCATCCTGCCGCGGTCGCGGTGCGACGCCCGGCAAGATGGCTACCCGATCTTCAGAGCTTAGTCACGCCACCACAGGAGCAGCCAGCTCAACGGGACGAAGATCAGGTCCCACAGCGGATTCAGGTCAATCAAACCGATCAAAGCACCAATCACGAAATCCCAAGCTGCCATCGCTTTTCCTTCCTTGTCTCTTGCCTAACTTACATTACTCATCCACGGCTCGGCGCTACGCACGCACGAGCTCGACATGCGGGTTAGTCGCCCCGCCACCACAACAGCAACCAACTGACCGGAACCAACACAAGGTCCCACAGCGGGTTCAGATCGATCAGGCCGATCAGGGCGCCAATCACAAAGTCGAGTGCCATCGAAAAACCTCACTCCTCTTAATACGTTCCCTGACTCGGTAACCTCGAATCTCCCCGCAGGAGCCCTACCATCGGGCGGATCGGCGGGAACGAACCGACCCATCCTGTAGGGCTCCAGCCTTGCCGCGCCAATAAGGACGAGGCTTATCAGGCTTATCGCCTCTCGTAGAGGGCGGAGTTTAGCTACATTCGGTTTTCGATGTCAATATCTTTAGAGCAGCGGCCGACAATTTTTTTGTTTGTCAAGGCTGATGTCGCCGTCATTCTCGGAACTAGCGCGCGTGCAAACACTCGGACGCTGGCTCCTCGTCATCCCTGCGTGTTGCGGATAAGACCATAACATAATAACGCGCAGGACGTTACGCTGTCTACCCCTGCGGCTTCGTCCCCATCCTGAACTTCGCCCGGACGGGATTGTGGTCCGATCCGCCCGACTCGATTGTTCCTGCGATAACGCCATGCGTCTTCTCGACATAGCGATCGCCCATTGCCGGCGATGCCAAGATGAAATCGATCATCGAACGGTGCGGTTCCTTGTTGTAGGTGATCGTTCCCTCCGGCAGGTCGTCCAGGAAGTCGCGGAGCACGCCCTCCCCTTCGCCACGGATCGTTCGTAGGGGTTTGCTTTCCCACGTATCATTAAAATCCCCGCATACGACAAACAGCATCTCTTTTTCATGCTTGAGCAGATCATCGAAGATCGCCCGAGCCTGGCGAGCCTCGGCCAGGCGGTACTCGGTTGTCGTGTCTTCGCCGCCCTGTTTGCTCTTGAAGTGTACGACGAACATATCGAACGCGGGACAACCCGGCGGCTCGATCCGCACGCGCAGTAAGTCCCGGCGGAAACGGCCCGGTTCGATCGGGCCGGCATCGAACCGAAGGTGCCGATGCGATGTCACCGGGCCGACCGGAAATCGCGAAAGCACAGCGCAGTCGATCCCTCGACGGTCGTTACTCTCGAAGCAAACGACGTTTTCGTAGCCCATGTCGCCGAGCATTGCGGTGACGAATCGCTCGAGGTAATCCCTGTTTTCGACTTCCTGCAAAGCCAGCACGTCGGCATCCAGCGACCGGATGGTCGCCGCGAGCTTCTCCAACTCGCCGCGCGGCTTCGGCGGCGTGCCCTCGTCGTCGTGGTAGGGGTCGTCGTACGTGTCGAATAGGTTCATCGTGTTGAACGTCCCGATCGTCACCGTCCCGTCGAACGACCGGGGGCGGACCTCCGGCTTGGGGGGGATCGGCTCCAGCTTCTCCAGGATCGTCACCTGTTCAGGCCGGCACACCTCGATCTGAGGCTTGCCGCCGTATTCGCTGATCGTGCCACGGATGCGGACGTTCTTATGGGCATAGAGGACCTCCGGCGGCTTCGGGAAGTTCTTGTAGCAGGGCTGATACACGACGGCCGTAAAGCGGCGTGCCTTGTCGAAGTTCAGGAAGCAAATCCGCCCGATGTTCCGCGTCGCCTCGATCCGGCCCTGAACGACAACCGGCCGATCCATGTACTTGCCGGCGTCCTTCCAGTCGATCACCGGCAGGCCGGCTTCGGGCGGGATGATCGGCTCATCTGCCCGAAGCGACGCCGCCGCCACGATGCTGACCACGATCCACGCCGCCCTTGTTCCTGCCAACCATCGCATCATCTTTTTAGACTCCTTGGCAGCCGTTGCCGGCTTGAAGAACCTCGTCCCAGGCCCGTCACGATGGACCATCGGCCCATATCGTAGCGGTGAACCGGATCTGAGACGAACACGCAGCGGTAGGACGCGGCAAGAACTCCAGGCGGCACATTCACGCCCTGCTTTCGACCGCGCCGCGCGGGATAGAATGCCTTCATGGATGCGTCTTGCCGTGTCCTGGCGGGAGCGTTCCGGCAGCCGTTCCAGAAGGCGAAGTAGCGAAGGAAGCGAAAGCAGGCGATATTTACCGTCGATAGTTATGGGGCGAGGTGTCGTCAAGGCCGACGAGGCTGAAAGCGCCCGGCGGTTGCTTTCTGAGGCCCTCCCGGTAGCGTGCCAGGTAACGAGGCGGTCGGCGAAACGACCGTTGGTGCGAGACGGGACAGCGATGCCGCAAACGACATCGGACGGACGATGAGTCACGCGGAACCCACACGCTCGAACGCCGAACGCGCGAACCACGATGCGCGCGGAGACGAAGCCCGGTTCGCCGCCGCGCCGCCTGAGACTCGATCGCCGAAGGCCGGCGAGGTGGCCGCGAGCTGGTACGTCTCCCCCAAGCGGGAAGTTCCCGACGGCTGGATCGTTTACTCCTTCGACTTCATCCTCGCCTCCCTCCAGAGATGCACGTTGGAGCCGCACCGAGTCCGGCGAACGCCCGGCTGGATCGTCGCCGGCCGAGTCGTCCAGGCGGTGCTAGCCGCCTGCCAGGCGATCATCTGCCTGCTGGCCTCCATCCCGATCATCTCGATGTTCGTGGAGTTCGCGGCACGCAACTTCGCTGGAAACACGATCGGCTACTTCCTGCGGTCTTGCTATTGGAAGGCGAAGCTCGCGTACCTTGGGCAGAACACGATGATCGACCAATACGTCGACATCCGCGGCCCGGCCCACGTGCGGATCGGCTCGCATTGTCACATCGACGCTTTCGCCCGCCTCAAGGCCGGCGACCGCCGATACGGTCAACACGGCTTCATCCGGATCGGCGACTACGTGCACGTCGGCCCCGGCGCCGTCCTGGCTGGACGCGGCGGATTGGTGATCGAGGATTTCGTCAGCATGTCGGCGGACGTGCGGCTATACAGCGCGTCCAATACGATCGAGGACCCGGACGATCCCGGCCGTCTGATCAGCATGTCGCACGTCGCTCCCCCCGGCCTGCAGCACACGATCGAAGCGCCCGTCGTCATCGAGGCGTACGTCTTCATCGGCATGATGACCTGCGTCCTGCCGGGCGTCCGCATCGGGTGCGGCGCGATCATCCATCCCAATTGCGAGATCACGCGCGACGTGCCGACGTTCGCGCACGTCGGCGGCATGCCGCGCGGAAGACAGATCGGCTGGCGGCAACCGCGTCGCCGAAGCCCGCTGCTCGCTCCGCCCGGGTCTGCAACCTGAGGTGAGCGCAGCTTCGAGCCCCGCAGTTCGTGATGGGTCTGCATTCGTCCGAGCAATGCAACCGCACAACCGCCGCTGCGATGTCAGCGAGCGCCGCCGATAAGACGCGCGCGAATCCAATGCGTCGCCCGGCTTTACCGGCCGAGAGGCGAATCCTACGATTCAATAGCGGAGGAAACGATACAGAGATGCCGGCCGCCGAGCGCGGCCGTGCGGGTGTTGTCGGGCCGGTCCGGCAAACGGTCCATGCGACGTTGGGGGACGCAGCCATGTTGCCGATCTCTGAGGACCACAGCCAGCGAAGATGGCTCGCCGGTTTGGTAGAAGGCAGCTTCCAAGCGGACATCGGGCTTTGCGATCCGGC
>CAZERK010000182.1:0-6901 GCA_964514515.1 uncultured Planctomycetaceae bacterium | reverse complement strand
CAGGACCCTCCCCTGCCCCGACCGATCAGTCCAAGGTTCATTACACGGGCTGGCTGGTCGACGGCACGAAGTTTGACTCCTCTCATGATCATGCGGGCCCGGCGACGTTCCGGCTGGACTCCGTGATCAAGGGTTGGACGGAAGGCGTTGGCGGTATGAAGGTCGGCGGCAAGCGGTACCTGCTGATCCCGCCGGAGCTCGGCTACGGCGACCGCGGGGCCCCGCCGAAGATCCCCCCGAAGGCGATTCTCGTCTTTGAAGTCGAATTGCTGGCAATCAACGAATAGGCCCCGTCGGCGCGTCCCTCGGTTCAACCGATGGGGCACATTGCGCGCTTGCGCAGCGTCGCTCAGGCTTCGATCAGAATCGTCGCCACAAAGCTGCTGAGTGCTGCCTCGCTTCGGCCATCACCTGTCGTTCGTCGACGCCGAGAATGCGGCCGTCTCGATATCGCACGGCGCCGTCTACGATCGTGGTGACGACTCTCGCTGTCGGCAGACCGAAGAGTAGATGACCGACGAGCCCGTCCTCGGTCATGGGCGTCGGGGGGTCGTAATCGAGCACGACGAGGTCCGCCAACCAACCGGGCATCAGAGCGCCCACGCGCTTGCCGAAGAGCTTCGAAGCGATTTCGCCGTTGCCGCGCGTCAACATCTGCACGGCCTCCGCGTACGCAACGCGCGGGTCGCCGGCGACGTGCTTATGGATCAGACTGGCGGCACGAAGCTCATCCAGCATGTTGGCGGTCATGCCGTCTGAGCCGAGCCCGACGGTCACGCCGCGATTCAGCATTCGCAGGACGCCGGCTGCACCGACGGCGTTGTTCATGTTGGATTGCGGGTTGTGCGCGACGTTCGTTCCGGTCTCGCGGAGTCGCCCGATTTCCGTCTCGTCCAGATGGATGCAGTGCACCGCGATGGCCTCGGGCCCCAGCGCGCCGGCATCGGCCAGACGGTGCACGACGCGCTTGCCGTACCGATTCAATGCGTCTTCGGGATCAAACTTCGACTCGCTGACGTGGACGTGGACGCCGAGGTCCAGGCGGCGGGCCGCCTCGGCGGCTTCGGCCATCGACTCCGGTCCGATGGTCATCGAGGCGTGCATGCCGAACATCGCCGCGACCATCGAATCAGCCGCAATCCGGCACGTCTTGGCGAACTCAACGTTCTCGGCGATTCCCTGTCGGGCGACGTCGGGGCCGTCGCGATCCGAAACCTCGTAGCATAGACAGGCTCGCACGCCGACCTGTCGCGCCGCCGCTGCGATCACGTCCAGGCTGCCGCGGACCGCCGACGGCGACGCGTGATGGTCGACGATCGTCGTGGCGCCCGCCCGGAGGCACCGGCACAAGCCAACCAGCGCGCTGACGCGAACGTCCTCGAGCGTCAACGCCTTGTCCAACCGCCACCAGAGACGTTGCAGGATTTCCACGAAGTTGCTCGGCGGCTCGGCCTTGAGCGGCATCCCGCAGGCGAACGCGCCGTACAAATGCGTATGGATGTTGATGAACCCCGGCATGATGACGCCGCCGCCCGCATCGAGCATCGCCGCGCCGTTCGCGGGAACGTCGCGCCGCCGGCCGACGGCCTCGATCACGTTTCCGTCGATCAGCACCGCGCCGTCCGGGATGACGCGAAGCGGTTCACCGAGCGTGACCACGGTTCCGTTTGCAACGATCAACTTGCGAGGCATCTTCGAGTCTTCCTCCCGGATCGTGGAGCCGCATCCGAACGATCGCTCCGTTGACCTCCGTTACGACTCAGACGGACGCACGTTTATCCAATGCGCATCTGGCACCGACATGCCACGTTGATCTGCGGGTTCCCGAATCGCGGCTCCGTCGCGAGGCGATCGCCGCCGTCACGAACGCCGGTCCGCCGGAACCTCGCCGCGCATCGTATGCGGCGTTGCGGCGGCAATGCGGACCGGCACGATGCGGCCGATCAGATCGGGCGGACCGTCCATCACGACGATCTGGTCGCCCGGCGTCCGGCCGACGAGCTGGTTGGACCGGTCGATCGCCTCGTCGGATTCCTGCTCTTCGTCCGGATCGCGCGGCTGGGCCTTCCGGGCCGCCTTACTATAGCCTTCGACCAGCACGTCCACCGTCTGCCCCAGCATCGCCCGATGGTTGGCCAGATTGATCTCCGCCTGGACGGCGAGCATCTCGCTGTTGCGACGGCGCTTGACCGCTTCAGGTACGTCGTCGGGCAGGCGGTCTTCGGCTCGCGTGCCCGGCCGCGGCGAGTACTTGAAGATGAAGCAGCTCTTGTACCTGGCGAACCGCAGCAGTTCGAGGCTTTGGGCGAAATCCGCCTCCGTCTCGCCGCTGAATCCCACGATCATGTCGCCCGCGATGCAGACGTCCGGCAGAATCTCCCGGGCCCGTTCCAGCAGGGCCTTGTACTGATCTACGGTGTAGCCCCGATTCATGCGCTTCAGCACCGCGTCGCTGCCGCTCTGAGCCGGCAGGTGCAGGTAGCGACAAATCCGCGGCCGCTCGGCCATCGCGCGGAGCGTCTCGTCCGTGAAGTCCCGTGGAAAGCTGGTCACGAAGCGGAGCCGCGGCAGGCGGGGCGTCTCGTCATGGATGCGGCACAGCAACTCGGCAAACGTCGTCTGCCGGCCGGTCGCCTCGTCGCGATGGTTGTAATGGTTGACCGTCTGGCCGAGCAGCGTCACCTCCATGACGCCGCCGTCCGTCAACCGCCGCACCTCCTCGACGATCCGATCCGGGGGGCGATGGACCTCCGGACCCCGCGTATAGGGCACGACGCAGAAGGAACAGTACTTGTTGCAGCCGCGCGTGATTCGCACGTATGCCTGATGCCGTCCGAAGACCTTCGGCGTGGCCGCATGACGTGCGAGCCCGAACGTTCGGCCGGCGTCCAACGCCTCTAAATCCTGGCGAGTCTCGAGGTCCGTCGTCTGCGTCGAACGATCGCGCAGTCGGCCGGACAGGGCCGCCGCGGGTCGGCCGCGACCCTGCTCAACGTGCCGGACCAAGGCCGGCAGACGGTGCAGATCGTTCGGCCCGCAGAGGATGTCGACGTGAGGCGATTTCGCCATCAGGCCGTCGCCGTCGCGCTCGGCCATGCAGCCGATCACGGCGACGATTCGCTCGGCGTTGCGGCGGCCGGACGGCTTCAACTGCCCCAGACGGGAATAGACCTTGTCCTCGGCGTGTTGCCGAACGGAGCACGTATTGATGACGACCAGCGACGCCGCTGCCAAGTCCTCCGTCAGCCGATAGCCCAACGTCGTCAGTTCGCCGAGGACCAGTTCGCTGTCCAAAGCGTTCATCTGACAGCCGAAGGTTTCGAGATAGAGGGTCTTCTCCGAACCCACGTCTGATCCTCGGAGCACGGAGGCCCCGAGCCTCCGCGTTTCCTCAACAAGAACGCATTTATCAGAGCCGTCCCGACACGTCGGGATAAGGGAGGACCCCTGGGGTGCTCACGTCAGGCGCTCGCCGACCAAGGCGCTGCCTGGCGGTTCATCGTAGCTGGTGGGACATACGAGGGTCAAACGAAGCGTTGTCAGAGGCGCCTTGCAGGCAGTACGATCTCGACATGCGGCTGGTACGATCGACTATCCGACGGTGCCGTGTCGAGACAGCGACGGCCACGTTCTTGTCTCTGAGCATCGCATCGGGCCTCGCATGGGGCCTACCCGGCTGCCACGAAGCCCGACCCATCGACATCAACATGCCGATGGAGGGCGAGGATTTGCCCATCCTTCACCAGGTGCAAGGAACGCATTCGCATGAGATGCGGGCGATGCAATTGGTGATTCGGGACGCGGCCACCTTCGCGCGCGTGCCGTTGGTGGACGTGCCCGTCGATTTCTCGCAAGAGATGCTGCTGGTGGTCACGCTCGGCCGCGTGCCCTCGGACCAGTATCGAGTCGGCATTGATCGCGTCTGGCGCGAAGGGCACAAGCTGCGCGTCGCCGCGACGGTCGTGACTCCGGCGCCGGGCGCACCGCTGGTCATCGCCAGTCCTTACTGCATCGCGGTCGTGCGGAAGTGCGGCCTGAACGTCGAGGGCTTCAGCCCCGAGCCGCCGCGGCGCAGCCGTCCCTGGGGGCAAAGCGCGCTGCCCGACCGTTGATAGCGCCGTTCACGGGTGCATGCGCCCGTCGCGGCCGACCTCGGACTCGGCCGTCCTCCCCGCGCCAGCCGGCCCACCGCAGCGGACCGGTCTCGGCCTCCGAGTGGGCAACCCCGGCGCGGCGGGCGTATTTCCAGGATGCTGCTCAAGGACTGGAGACCGCTCCGGGGAGAACCGCCGTCTGCACGCGGAAGTGGGCGGCGTCCGCGGTCATCATGGGCTTGCTGAAGAAGTAACCCTGGCCGAATTGGCACCCAAGCGATTGGAGCGTCATCAGTTGTTCGGCCGTCTCGATGCCTTCTGCGACGACGCGGATGTTGAGGTTGCGTGCCAGCGCCACGACGGCATGAACGAGCGCGGTCATGTCCCGACCGCGGTCCAGGTTGGCGATAAACGACCGGTCGATCTTCAGCACGTCGAACGGGAATTGATGGAGGCAGGAGAGCGACGAGTACCCCGTTCCGAAGTCGTCCATGGCCAACATGACGCCGACGTCTTTCAGGGCTTTCAGAACTCGCTGCGCGAGTTCGGCGTCCCGCATGATGGTGCTCTCGGTGACTTCGAGCTGCAGGTTGGCGGGGGGCAGACCCGTCTCGCGCAAGACCCGTTGAATCATCGTCGGAAGGTCCCATACGAGCAGTTGACTGCGGGAGAGGTTGACGCTGATGTAGTATGGGGCCGTGTCGCCCTGGTCCTGCCGCCAAAGAGCGAACTGTCGGCATGCCTCCCCGAGGATCCATTCGCCGAGCGGTACGATGAGGCCTGTATCCTCAGCGATCGGCACGAAGTCGGCGGGCGGAATGCTGCCTCGCTCCGGGTGATTCCAGCGGATGAGGGCCTCGAATGCCTCGATAGCCATGGTATCCAGCGAGACAATCGGCTGATACATGACGAAAAGCTGCTGCGTGTCGATGGCCTTTCGCAGGTCGTTTTCGAGGTTCAGTCGATTCTGCACGCGCTGGCGCATGGAGACGTCGAATGAGGCGTAGCGCCCCTTGCCGGCGACCTTGGCTTCGTACATGGCCGTGTCCGCGTCGCGGAGGACGTCCTCGGCGCTGGTGGCCGGGGTGTCGCTGGTGACGATTCCGATGCTCGCGGTGCAATAGACCTCGTGCTCACCGAGTTGATAGGGCTGCGAGAAGTGCTGCAGCAGGCGTTGGGCGACCACTTGGGCGTCCGCCGTCTCCCGCAGACCGTCCAGGAGCACGACAAACTCGTCTCCTCCTAGGCGCGCGGTCGTTTGTTCGCAGTCTTGCCGGCCGAGGGCGTCGCCGGCTCGCACGGCCGCTCGCAGTCGGGCGGCGGCTTCCTGGAGCAGGAGATCGCCCGCCTTGTGCCCGAGGCTGTCGTTGATGATCTTGAATCGGTCGAAATCAAGGAAGAGGACGGCGTAGCGAGAGTCCTTGAACCGATCCGCTCGCAACAGAGCATGTTGGAGGTGATCCAAGAAGAAGGCGCGGTTGGGAAGGCCGGTCAGCTTGTCGGTTCGCGCCGCAGTCCGTAACTCCTCCTCCATCCGCTTTCGATCCGTAATGTCGCGTAGGATGCCGACGCTTCCCCAAGACCCCTCCAGGTCAAGGGCAGAGAGGGACAACTCCACGGGAAACTCGTGACCGTCCTTGTGCATCGCGGGCAACTCGATCGTGTTGCCGACCACGGCGCCTCGGCCGGTCGCGTGAAAAATCGCCGAAGCTTTTGCCTGCGCTTCATGGTATCGAGGCGGAGCGAGCAGTTCGTGTACCTTCCGGCCGACGGCTTCCTCGGCCGTCCAACCGAACATCGCCTCCGCGCCGGGGCTCCAGATGGTTACTTCTTCCTGCGCGCCCATCACGATGATGGCATCTCTCGCGGCGGAGACCACCGTGCGGAACCGCCGCTCGCTCTCGCGCAGCCCGGCCTCCGACTTCTCCGCGGCGATCCGCGCCAGCTCCGCGTCTTCAGCGAGATTCAGGGCGGCCTCTCGTTGGCGGTCCGACTCGCGGTTGCGAGCGTCCAATTCCGCAGCATGTTGGGCAAGCCGGGCCTCGGTCTGGAGCTGCTGGAGATGCTTCAGGCCGTTGGCCGCCGTCAACTGGGCGAATGTCACCAGAAAGTCCAGGACGAAGGAGAACTGATCCTGGGAGACGACGGGGACCTCTGACAGCGATCGCAGATACTCCGTTTCGTCAAACCCGAATTCCACCGCTTGCCGACGGAACATCTCCTCATCCGCCGGCTCGAGCAGGAACTGGCCGACGAAGGCGTTGGCGAGGTGGCGGCCGTTGATCACGATCGGCGAGGCTGCGTCCATCAGGCCATTGCGACACCGATAGACCGTCAGCAACTCGCCCGCCTTCAGCCGATTGGCCAGTTGGGTGTCGCTCTCGATGCATCGTTCGCGCGCGCACGGATGCACCCGATGGAAGTCCGTGCAAATTCGGCGCCAGTGCGACCCGACCAGTATGTTGCCTTGCAGGTCGATGATTGCCGCGGCGATTCCGACCGCCGCGCAAAAGCTGTCGAGCAGTCGCTGCATTTGATCCAGGTCGATCAGATCGGCCAACTCCATCGGTTCAGTTTGCTGGATCACCGGCAGCGACGGGCCGCAAGCCTCCCACGTCGGCGCCATCTGATCTTCGTCTTCCGGGTGGTCGTCATCGGAGTTGTCGATGCTGTACGGAGGGGGCCGGCCGAGTTGCGACGACAGCTCGTTGATCTTGCGCTTGAGCTCGATGATCCGGCCCTCGCGCCGCAAGGCCATCCGGTTGAATCTCTCAACCTCATTCATCCGATCGCGCAGTTTGGCCTCG
>CAZERK010000181.1:0-6916 GCA_964514515.1 uncultured Planctomycetaceae bacterium | reverse complement strand
CGCCCAGAACCGTTCCCAGTCCGGATGATTGGGCGCGCCCTCGTACATGATGCTGGTCACGCCGTTGAGCAGCGGTCCATAGACAATGTACGTGTGCCCGGTGATCCAGCCGATGTCCGCGGTGCACCAGAACATGTCGTCCGGCTTGAGATCGAAGATCATCTTCGCCGTGTAGCCGGCGTAGATCATGTAGCCGGCCGTCGTGTGCAGGATGCCCTTGGGCTTGCCCGTGCTGCCGCTGGTATAGAGCAAGAACAGCATGTGCTCGGCGTCGAGCGGCTCGGCCTCGCACGTGTCGGAGACGCCCTCGATCGCGTCGTGCCACCAGATGTCCCGGCCGGCTTCCATGTGGACCTTGTTGCCGGCCCGCTGGAAGACCACGACCTTCTTGACCAGCTTGGTGAGCTTGCAGGCCTCGTCCACGTTGTCCTTGAGCGGGACCACCTTGCCGCGGCGATACCCGCCGTCCGACGTGATGATGTAATGCGACTCCGCGTCCTCCAAGCGGTCCACGATCGCCTGCGCGGTGAACCCACCGAAGATCACGGAATGCGGGGCGCCGATGCGCGCGCAGGCCAGCATGGCGATGGCCAGTTCCGGGATCATCGGCAGGTACAGCGTGACGCGATCGCCCTTCTTTACGCCCAGCTTCTTCAGGCCGTTGGCGAAGCGGCACACGTCGCGAAGCAGGTCGTTGTACGTCAGCTTCTTGACTTCCGTGGGCTGGCCCTTGTCATCCGCCAACTCGCCTTCCCATAGGATGGCGACGTGATCGCCGCGCCCGCGGGCGATCTGATGCTCCAGGCAGTTGTAACTGGCGTTGAGCTGACCGCCGACGAACCATTTCGAGAACGGCTCCTTCCATTCGAGAACCTTGTCCCATTTCTTGAAGAAATGGAAGTCCTTGGCGACGTCGCCCCAGAAGCCCTCCGGGTCGTCGATGGATCGCTTGTAAAGCGCCTCGTATTCCGCCATGGACTTGATATGCGCCTGCGATGAGAACGCGGGCGAGGGCGGATACTTCTCAGCGGCCATTCCAGCCGTACCTGCCTGTGTCATCTGACTTTTCCTCCGATTTCTCGTTTCCTCTGGAGAATCTTGATCCGTCGGTGCGGATGCCTGTGGCACGAACAACTCGCAAACCCGAGATGGTAATGCGCCGAGGCTTATCTCGCAAACGCCCGTGCCCACGGCGCGGTCACGCCACGGCAATCGCCCCTCCGCGCCGCCTACGCGCGCACAGCGCGTCCAATCAGAGCCCCGACCGCCTGTCCTTGACTTCACGCAATGATGTCAAGGGGGAGGGAGGGGGCGGTGTATTCAATCAGAGCCCCGCCCGCTTGCCTGTGCGTGCGACTCAGCAGACACGCAAAGGAAGAAGCTGCTCGGCCCCGATCGGGGCCGGCTTCCTCGCGGCCGCGGTTCTCGTCATGGACCCGCCCCACCCGGCGTCGGCCTCAGGCGTTGAGGTACCAGCGGATGGTCATCGGGATGCCCTCCTCGTAGCACACGGTGGACTTCCAGCCGAGTTCCTGGCGAGCCTTCTCCGCTGAGAAAAACGTGTGCCGCCCCATCAGCCAAACGGCGTAGCGTGTAATAAGCGGCGGCTTCTTTTGACGCAGAAGGTGGCCAACGCACTCGAATACGAAAGCCGCCCCGTAAGCAACTCGATACGGGACGCGCCGCGTGACCGGGGCGGCGCCGATGGCGCGAGCGACGTGGTTGAAATACGCCCGTTGGGTGAGCTCCCCGTCGTTGCTGCAGTTGTACGCCTGTCCGACGGCCTTCGGATTGTCGGCCGCGAGGATGCAGGCTTCCGCCACGTTGCCGGCGTAGACGACGTTCAGGCGGTTGTCGCCGTCGCCCAGGAGCTTGGCCTTGCCGTCGCGGACCATCGCGACGAGCCGGGCGATGGTCGCCCGATCGCGCGGACCGTAGAGCCAGCTCGGCCGGATCACCGTGAATTTGACCTTGCTCTCGGCCGCGTGCCGCCGCCACAGGTCCTTCTCCACCATCACCTTGGCCCGCGTGTAGTACGACCATCGGTGAACGTTGACGCCCAACGGGGCCGTCTCGTCGAGGACGAGGCCCCGCTTGTTGACGTGGCCGTAGGCGCTGATGCTGCTGACGTGGATGAATCGCGGGACGCCGCATCGCTCGGCGGCGTCAAAGAGGCGTTGAGAGCCATCGACCGTGACGCGGAGGAAG
This sequence comes from uncultured Planctomycetaceae bacterium, assembly GCA_964514515.1. Classification (GTDB taxonomy): domain Bacteria; phylum Planctomycetota; class Phycisphaerae; order UBA1845; family UTPLA1; genus CAZERK01. The sequence goes on along the minus strand of CAZERK010000181.1, from coordinate 4,708 downwards.
TCGTCCCAAGGCCCCCAGTCGCCGACGCGGGCCGCGGCGTGATAGCCGCATTGCACGCCCTCGCAGGCCTTGTTCGTGGAAACGGCGTCGGTGATGTCCCCCACGACGATCTCGACGTCCTGCGTTTTGAGCCATGTCAGGTCTGCGGTGGGACGGACCAGCACCCGAACCGGCCGGCCGCGGTTGCGGAGTTGCTCCACGATGTGGCTGCCCAACAGGCCGGTTGCGCCGGTGACGATATTCATGCGGAGGTCGGCTCCCTGGCGTTCAAGCCGGCAGAAACGTAGATGCTGCCAGCGGGTCCGTCAAGTCGTTGCCGCCGCGATGGATGGGAAACCGTCATCACGGCTCGTTTAGCCGTGACCCGAAGGGGAGCGAGATGAGATCGATTGCGCCCTCGGAGCCCGACTCCCGAGATCGACTCACGGCGCCGACGGCCGATCGAAGGCGAGAACGAACGGGCGCGCGGCGTCAGGCGCGGCGAGCTTGGCGACCATCTCGACGTAGGTCTCCTGCACCGGCTGAGCGTTCGCCAACTGCAAGCCCCGAAGCGCCTCGCTGATCGCGGCTTCGTCCGGCCCCTCGACCTCCACGAAGGCGCCCAGCGACGGCAGCTCGTCCAGGTCTACGCCGCACGCGCCGAGCCGCCAGCTCTCGCGCTTCTTCTCGAAGCGGTGCCTTTCTTCGAAGCCCAGGACGTCGAGCACCGCCGTCATCGTCTCGGCGTCGGCGATCTCGGTTTCGATTTCCCGGCGGCGCTTGAACGGTCCGGCCTGCCGCGGTCCCTTGAACGTGAGCGTCGCGGGCAGGGTCGCTCCCTCCACGACGTGAGCGGTGCGGATGCGCAGCCCGCAATCGGCGCGACGCAGCGAGCCGTCCGTCCGATCGAACAGGCGGTTCGTCTCGACGATCCGGCGGACGAACGTCGCGCCCAGCGACGCCAATCGTGCCCGGACCGGCTCGTGCGAGGCGACGCGCAGCTTGCTCTCGATCTCGGTCGGCATGACAGGTTGCTTTCTACTCCGTCGCCCGCCTGCGGACAAGGCGGAGGACGCCGCCTTCGGATCAAGGCCGTGGAGCGTGCGGACGGACTCGATACAATGCCGGTCCTAAGCGGCATGGATGAGGCGCGGGAACCGGATCGGGGAGCATCGATGGCCAGGAGAGCGACCGGAAAGTCGGGAACGGCGACACGGCGGAAGAACCAGGCGGCCGCGAAGATCGTTGATCTGGCCGAGTCGGTCGCCAAGTCGGCGGCCAAGAAGAAAGATCCGGCCGTCGAGATTCCGTTGCGGACGCTGGCCAACGCGCGATTCAACAAGGCCAAGGGCATCATCGAGATGGGGGACCGCACGGCGACGCGGAACTTCTTCGACCTTGGCAAGGCCCGGAGCTTCATGCAGACGATGCTGATCGCCAGCGGCTGCAAGCGGCTGATCGACGAGGACAAGACGGTCAGCATCCGTGGTCTCTACTACCTGAGCAAGCACACGATCGAGGACACCAAGGAAAAGACGTTCAACGACCAGGAGGAGAGCGACCCGATCATCGAGGACCTGGAGGTCGGCCTGGCGGCGCTGCGCGAGGAGCTGCACGTCTACGCCAGCACGCGCGGCAACATCGCCGGCACGCTGACCGTGGTCAGCCGCGGCGACGTGATCGACCTCCGCCGCATGGGGGCCGGCGGCCTGGGCATCCCCAGCATCGTCGAGCCCGACGTGTGGCAGTTCAAGAAGTGCGACGCCAAGTTCGTCCTGCACGTCGAAAAAGACACCGTCTGGCAGCGCTTCAACGAGGACCGCTTCTGGGAGAAGCACAACTGCGTCCTGACGCACGGCGGCGGCCAGCCCCCGCGCGGCGTGCGGCGTCTGTTGAGCCGGATGAACAAAGAGCTGGGCCTGCCCGTCTATTGCCTGCTCGATAACGACCCGTGGGGGTATTACATCTACTCCGTCGTGAAGCAGGGCTCGATCAACCTGGCCTTCGAGAGCCAGCGGATGGCCGTCCCGCAGGCGAAGTTTCTCGGCATCCGCAGCCGGGACTTCGAGGAATACGACCTCACGGACGACGTCAAGATCGCCGTGGACGACAAGGACATCAAACGCGCCAAACAAATCCTCAACTACCCCTGGTTCAAGGGCAAGAAGGACTGGGAGAAGGAAATCGCCGCGATGCGCCGCCACGGCTTCAAGCTGGGGGTTGAATCGCTGCTGACCAAGAGCATCAGCTTCGTGACGGAATCGTACGTGCCCGAACGCCTGCGGCAACGATCGAAATGGCTGGATTGACGCTCGCCCGCCGCCGGCGCAGATAATCAGTCGTGGCCCCTGTCCCCTTCCCGCGAATGGGCGGACCGTGACGGGAAGGGATAAAGGGGTCACTACTGATTCTTGTCTTGTCGTCGGCCTGGGTCTATCCTGCGGCTCATGCCCCGGAGCCAAACGACGCACGGAGGCCGGCGTGGTTCATCACGTCTTGAACCGCGGCAAGGGGCGATGGCGGCCACCCGCCCTGCGGCTTCGCCGCGTGCCACTGTTCTCCAGCAGCGCCCCCAGGATTGTCCGAAGCGTGCGTGCCGTTGCTTTCAATCAGTGCGGACCCGTGCCGTGCGCCCGGCGAACGCCATTGCGAGAAGGCCTGCTCATGAGCATTGGCACACCGTCAGCGTCGCCCGGCCTTCGCTTGACGCTTCACGCCGGCTGTCCCGTCATGACGAGAAGACTGCGATCTTGCACGCGTCGAGGCGACAAGACGCGGAACGCAACGGCAAACCGCGGGAGCGGGCAAGAATCAGTAGTGACCCCTTTTTTATGCCCTCGGCTGCCGGGAACCGGATGGGCGTCGAGCCGCGGCCGGCCGATTGACGGTTCGAACCGACAGGACTAGGCTCCTCAGGACTGGGCTGCGTCGATGAAGCCGCGGATGCCGACGGCGGCTCGTGCGATTGAAACGGAGGATCGTCCGATGAAACGATGGATGATCGACTATGCGACCTGTCTGACCCGCGTCCGGGCACTTATCGTCGCCCCTCTATTCGTCTCGGCCGCGTGCCTGACGGGCTGCTCGGAGAACGGGGAATCGACGCACGATCGCGCTTCGCTGCGAAGCAGGAGCTGGGCGCAGACGCGCTTGCCGAATACGCCCCCGGACGTCGCCTTCGATTCCGCTACCCACGCCATGGGACAATGGTTCCGCGTCGCGGAGGCGGATCGGGCGACCGGCCTCATCCATGCCGAACCGGAGGAATACGAACAGGAGGGCGGCACAGGCCGCATCCGCGACGCCGCGATCGGCTATCGAAACCGGATGCGTCGGCTGGCGACGCTGCTCGTGCAGGAGGCCGGATCGGGCAGCATCGTGCGTTGCCGCGTCAGCGTTCAACGGCTCGACACGGCGGACCACCGCGTCTTCCAGCAGAACGACGAGTTCGGCGACGTGCCGAACGACACGCCCATCGAACGAGAGGCCGGCGTCAGCCCCCAGCAGGATCGAGTCTGGACGGAGATGCCGCGCGACCGAGCCCTCGAGCGACAAATCCTCAACCTCATCCGGGATCGGGCGACGGATCAGGCGGCAACCGGCTGAGCCTCCGTCGCCTGCCGCGCGACGAGTCAGGCCGCCGGTTGAAGCCAACAACTCAACAACTCATTGCAAACGGGAACGGGCGGCGCGCAATAAACGCGCCGCGCGATGCCGCGCGCACCGACAAGGCCGCTTCGTGGAAGCGTTACTTCGGGGCCTGAGCCTTGAGCGCGTTGACCTTGCGGGCCAATCGGCTTTTGCGGCGGGCGGCGGTATTGCGGTGAATCGTGCGTCGGGCCGCGCTTCGGTCCAGCACGCAGCCGGCCTCGCGGAAGGCCTTCTCGGCGGCCGCGCCGTCCCGGGCGACGATCGCGTCCTTCACCTTTCGAGCATGGGTCTTGATGAGCGTCTTGCGGGCCTTGTTCCGCATGGCCCGACGCTCGTTCTGGCGTTGTCGTTTCTGTGACGAGAGAGATCGAGGCACTCTGTTCTCCTCTGCGGCCTTCCGAGCAGCCGTTGGGGCCCCCGGTCGACCGCGCGTTCTGTCCAAACGGTCGCGCGGTGCATGATCCACCGCTTCCGGATACGGTTGGGCACTAATCGAAACTACGTATTGTAGCAGCTTCTCAGTCGATTCGCCAAGCCCTCGTTCTCCGACCGCAGGGTCAGCCGTCGGTCGGATTCGCCAACGGCCTGGATATCGATCCAAAGCGCCGCCGGCCCCAGCAGCGTTCGGACGCGATCGGCCCATTCAATCAGCACGACGCCGCCGGATTCGCACATCTCGTCGAATCCCAGGGCGGCCAGTTCGCGCGGGCAGCCAAGCCGATAGGCGTCCACGTGATAGACGTGCAGGCGGCCGTCGTACTCGTTGACCAGGACGAAAGTCGGGCTGCTCACGGTGCGGCCGTCCGCGACGCCTAGCCCGGCGGCCAGCCCCTTGGCCAGGCGCGTCTTGCCGGCCCCGAGTTCGCCGACGAGCCCCACGACGTCGCCGGCCGCCAGCTCGCGCCCGATCGTTCGCCCGATCTCGATGGTCTGCGCCTCGTCGTGCGACAGGATGTCCGTCTGCCAGATCATGTCGGTTCTAGAGCGTTCTTCATCTGCATGTAGCGTCGCCCCCCCGTGGGCGACGCAGCCTCGTCATGCTGCCCTGTTGCCCCAATCGTCGGACGTCCCGCGCGCC
>CAZERK010000180.1:0-6935 GCA_964514515.1 uncultured Planctomycetaceae bacterium | reverse complement strand
AGCAGCGATGCGCGTGGCACACGGAAAAACGCGAATCCCCAGGCACCATGCAACTCTCGCGCCATCTGCGCCTTGAGCGAGGTGCCTCGGCGTGGCTGTCCCGAACGCGGACGCCTATTGCTCAAGCCCCCCCGGAACGCGGTAGGCCGGGATCATCGAATCCTGTATCCAATCTTCCAGCAAGCGTGACATCTCAGCGACGTCATTTATCATGATTGCGACGTCGCGCTTGCGGTCGTGCTGGTCCTTCGCGAAGTCCTTGAGGATCGCCACCTTCTTAAAACCGAGCTGCGCGAGCATGCGCGTGGCGGCCACGTCGTCCTCGACGACGTTTCCGTACAGCTTCTCCAGATTGTTCTGCTCGGCGATCGTGACCAATTCCCTGGCGACAATCGTCCCCAAGCCATTGTGTCGGTGCGTCCGAGCCGTGACCAGCCGAATCTGGCCGACGTGCCGCATCCATCTTTGGGTGCCCAGGTGGAGCGTGCCGTCTGCGACGATCGTCCCGGCATCCTCCGCCACGATCGGGACCACCTCGTCGAAATTGATGCGGTCCGTCCATTTCTTGATCAGCCGCGGATCCGTCACGTCGTCGTGCAGGAAGAGGCGGTCCTCTTCCGGAAGCTGCTGAAAAAACTCGCAGAGCTTGTTGAAATCGCCACGAGCCAACGGGCGAATCACGACTCGGCGTCCATCCTTCAGGCTGGCCTCTTTTGGATAGGGCTCGTTGAGCATGTCGGTGACCCTCTGGGTTGGCCTTTCGGGCCGCTCTTTGCTCCATGCCGCCGCGCAGCACAGACCGGCTTGCATTCGGTGTTCCCGGATCGCCGGATCATCGCGCAGCCTGCTCCGCCCACGATCCGCACACGCATCAGCCTATCCGACCGCCGCACCGCGCACAACGGCCATGCTCCCGGGCCGTTTGGGGGTCGGCTGCGACATGCCGAGGCTCGTATGATGGCTGCGGAACGTTCGGGAACATCCGGCCCGGCAGGCAGCAAACCGCATGGGGAGCGCGACGCGTGTACGCGGCCGCCCTTTTTGCCTCATTCCCCGCAGACTCGATGCCGATTGTTTCGGATGCGGGGCTTTGCGAATTGACGGGCCGCGCCGGTTTTCCGCCGGGCTTCGCCCGGAAGGCCCGAAGTCATCGCCAAGCATCGTTGACGGACGCGCGCGGAACGATTCGTGCGCGTCTGGAGAAGGACGGAGAAACGATACTATCATCCTCTCAACGACTCGTTCGTTTGGACGTCCCTTCGCGGCGATGAGCGGGCTCGTTCGGAGGAGAGACGGCGTTGACCGCCCGGCACGGGGCGAATCGACTCGTGGAGTCGCGCCGAGTCGTACCGCGGAACAGACTCCACGATGGATGACCAGATAGGAAGATGGATACCGATACGCAAGCTTCAGCGACGAGGCGGATGCAGAAACCGGTCGAGGAACTCGAAGAAGTCGTCATCCGGTTCGCGGGCGATTCGGGCGACGGCATGCAGCTCGCCGGCACGCAATTCAGCCGCAGCTCGGCGATCTTCGGGAACGACGTCAGCACGTTTCCCGACTATCCCGCCGAAATCCGGGCGCCGGCCGGCACGATCGCAGGCGTCAGCGGCTTTCAGGTCAACTTCAGCAGTCAGGACGTGCGAACGCCGGGGGACCGCGTCGATGCGCTGGTCGCCTTCAATCCCGCCGCCTTGAAGACGGGCATGGGCGACGTTCGTCCCGGCGGTCTGCTCATCATCAACGAGGACTCGTTCGGCAAGACGGAACTCAAGCGGGCCGGCTTCGAGGGCAGCCCGCTCGAAGACAACAGCCTGGCCGGCTTCCGGGTTTACAAGGTGCCGATCAGCACGCTCACGCGCGAGGCGCTGAAGGACTCGGGCCTCGGCATGAAGGAGATGGATCGCTGCAAGAACTTCTTCGCGCTCGGCGTCATCTATTGGCTCTACGGCCGGCCGATGGAGCCGACCCAGCAATGGATCGACGAGAAATTCGGCAAGAACCCCGCCGTCGCGGAAGCAAACAAGAAGGTCCTGCGGGCCGGGTACTACTTCGGCGAGACGTGCGAGTTTATGACGCACAGCTACAGCGTGCCGAAGGCCGTGCTGCCGCCGGGGAAGTACCGGAGGATTTCGGGGAACGAGGCGCTGTCGTTGGGGCTGATTACGGCTGCGCAGTTGGCCGGCAAGGACTTGTTCTACGGCAGCTATCCGATCACGCCGGCCAGCGACATTCTGCACACGCTGTCGATCTACAAGGACTACCGCGTCAAGACGTTCCAGGCAGAAGACGAAATCGCCGCCATCTGCGCCACGATCGGGGCGTCCTACGCGGGGGCCTTGGCGGCGACCGGCACGAGCGGGCCGGGGCTGGCTCTGAAAGGCGAGGCCATCGGCTTGGCGGTGATGACCGAGCTGCCGTTGGTCATCGTGGACGTTCAGCGAGGCGGCCCCAGCACGGGCCTGCCGACCAAGACCGAGCAGTCGGATTTGCTCCAAGCGCTGGACGGTCGACACGGCGAATGCCCTGTCTGCGTCTTGGCCGCGGCCTCGCCGGCCGACTGCTTCGATGCCGCGGTGGAGGCCTGCCGCATTGCGATCCGTCACATGACGCCGGTCATCCTGCTCAGCGACGGCTACATCGCCAACGGCGAGGAGCCTTGGAAAATCCCGAACCCGGAGCAACTGGCCAAGATCGAAGTCAACCATCCAACGGTCTCAAACAGCGACAACGGCTTCCTGCCCTATCGGCGAAACGCGGATTGGGTGCGGCCGTGGGCCTTGCCGGGCACGCCTGGGCTGCAGCACCGCATCGGCGGCCTGGAGAAGCATTTCGAAACCGGCGGCGTTTGCTACGAGCCGGACAACCACGAGAAGATGGTGCATACGCGTGCCGAGAAGATCGCCAGGATCGCCGACTACCTGCCGGCTCAAGAAGTATCCGGCCCGCCGACGGGCGATCTGCTGGTCCTCGGTTGGGGCGGCCCCGCGGGCGCGATCGAAAGCGCCGTCCGGCGCGTCCAGAAGCGCGGTTTGGCCGTCGCCTCGGCGATTGTGCGGTATCTGAACCCCATGCCGAAGAACCTGGGCGAGGTTCTCTCCCGGTTCCGAACGGTTCTGATTCCTGAGCTGAACATGGGGCAGTTGAGGCAGGTCGTCCGGGCCCGCTACGGCGTCGAAGCGGAAGGCCTGAACAAGATTCAAGGCAGACCGTTCCTGATCTCGGAAATCGAATTGAAGATCATGGATATCCTGACGGGTCGGAGAGAGCGATGAGCACGCAGGCGCTGCCTGTCCTGACGGCGAAAGACTACGCCAGCGACCAGGAGGTCCGCTGGTGTCCCGGCTGCGGCGACTACGCCATCCTAGCGATGGTGAAGAAGGTCTTCGCCGACCTCCAAATCCCCCGCGAGAAGGTCGTCTGGGTTTCGGGCATCGGCTGTTCGAGCCGCTTTCCTTACTACCTGGAAACCTACGGCTTTCACGGCATCCACGGACGGGCCTTGGCCGTGGCGACCGGCATCAAGGCCGCCAACCCGGAGCTGTCCGTTTGGGTGGCGACCGGCGACGGCGACAGCCTGAGCATCGGCGGCAACCACCTCCTTCATGCGATCCGGCGCAACGTCGATATCAAGGTGCTGCTGTTCAACAACCGCATCTACGGGCTGACGAAAGGCCAAACGTCGCCGACGTCGGAGCTTGGCAAGAAGACGAAGTCGACGCCGTGGGGTTGCATCGACAACCCGATCCATCCGATCTCCGTCGCGCTCGGCGCGGAGGCCACGTTCGTTGCTCGAACGATCGACGTGAACGTGAAGCATCTGGCAGAGACGATCCGCAGGGCGGCGGAGCACGTCGGGACGGCTTTCATCGAGGTCTATCAGAACTGCCACGTCTTCAACGACGGCGCCTTCAGCTACGCCAGCGACAAGGACCAGACGCTGGACACGACGGTGTACCTGGAGCACGGCAAGCCGCTGATCTTCGGCAAGAACCGTGACAAGGGCATCCGCCTCAGCGGGCTGGCCCCCGAGATCGTCAAGCTGGACGGCACGATCAAGGAAGACGACCTACTGTTTCACGACGAAGCAGCCCCGGAGCCAAGCCTGGCTCACCTGCTCAGCCGCATGCACTATCCGGAATTCCCCGAGCCCTTCGGCGTCTTCCGCCGCGTGCAGGCGCCCTGCTATGACGCCGAGATGGAGAAGCAGTTGCAGGCCGCGATCGCCAAGAAGGGCCCTGGCACTGTGCAGCGTCTGCTCGACGCCGGAGAGACTTGGGTCGTCGAGCCGTCGTCGTAGCGACTCGCCGGGACCGACCGTTCCGCTTTCTCCGCGCCGCCTTCAGAGCGGGACACGCGGCGCCCTTGCCATCCCCCCCGGAAACGTCTATACAAGCGCCTCCCAAGAGAACCCGCTGCCGCCGTTGGGTCGCGCGGGGCAAACCTACACGAGAGAAGCGTCGATGGGTATGAACGGCGAGGCAAAGAGACCGATTCCGTTGCTTGATCTCAAGGCGCAGTATGCCTCGATTAAGGACGAGATTCTGCCGGTGATTCACGAGGTGTGCGAATCGCAGCGATTCATCGGCGGTCCGCAGGTAACGTCCTGCGAAGAGGAGATCGCTGCGTATTGCGGCTGCCAGCACGGCGTCGGCGTGACGTCCGGCACGGACGCCTTGTTGTGCGGCATGATGGCCTTGGGTATCGGCCCCGGAGACGAGGTGATCGTCCCGAGCTTCACGTTCTTCGCGACAGCGGGAAGCGTGGCGCGGCTCGGCGCAAAGCCCGTCTTCGTCGACATCGATCCTGACACATACAACGTGACCGCCCGCACGATCGAGCCGGCGATGACCCCGCGAACGAAGCTGATCGTCGTCGTGCATCTATTCGGACAATGCGTCGAGATGGGCCCGATCCTCGATCTCGCAGACAAGAAGTCGATTCCGGTGATGGAAGACGCGGCGCAGTCGATCGGCGCGACGCATCACGGGCGGCGTGCATGCAGCTGGGGCCGACTGGGCATCCTGTCGTTCTTCCCCAGCAAGAACCTCGGCGCCTTCGGCGACGGCGGCATGATTCTGACCAACGACGCCCCGTTGGCGGATCGCTGCCGAATCCTGCGTGATCACGGGGCCAGCCCGAAGTATTACCACAAGATCCTCGGCGGGAACTTCCGGCTCGACGCCTTGCAGGCGGCCGTGCTGCGAGTCAAGCTGAAGCGCCTCGACGCGTGGTCGGCAAAGCGGGCTGCGAATGCCAAGCGATACGGCGAGCTCTTCGCGAACTCGGAGGTGAAGACGCCCACGATCGCCGCCCGCAACGGCTCCATCTACAACCAGTACGTCATCCGAGTGTCGCGCCGCGCCGAACTGCGCCAGCATCTGACGGATCAGGGCATCGGCGCCGAAGTCTACTATCCCGTGCCGTTGCATCTGCAAGAATGCTTTGCCCGCCTCGGCGGGCGGCCGGGTCAACTGCCGCATTCCGAGAAGGCCGCGCGAGAGGTGCTGGCGCTGCCCATCTTTCCCGAATTGAGAGACGAAGATCAGCAGCGCATCGCCGAGACGATCGAATCGTTCCTGACCACGAGGGCATGACGGCGTGGCAACAACGGCGTGCGTTGCTTCCGGGATCGTCCGCTATGCCCCCCTGTACGTGACGCCGTTCATCGTCAGCTTGGTCGTGACGCTCGTTGCCGTGCCGATTGTGCGGCGAATCGCCGCCGCGTGCGCGATCTATGACCGGCCCGATGGCGGTCTGAAGCCGCACAGTCGGCCGATTCCTTATCTCGGCGGCGTGGCGATGTATCTGGGGTGGCTGACGGCGTGCCTGTGCGGTGCGGCGCTGCAGCCCGGCTTGCGAGACGGACTGCTTCTGGTCGCGGCGGCCGGCACGCTTCTGATGCTGACCGGTTTGATTGATGATGTCAGAGCGTTGTCACCCGCTGTGCGCCTGGTGGCGCAGGCGCTCGCCGCGTGCCTGCTCTTGATGGGAGGCATCGGCACCGGCATCGTGGAGCCTTCGATCAGCCCGCTCTTCGGCGCGTCCGTCCCGGCGTGGCTCGCCGAGGGTCCGCTCCCGCTCGCGCTCGGCGGTTTGTTCTGTTTCTTGGTCATCGCAGGGGCCTGTAATGCGACCAACCTGATTGACGGCCTCGATGGTCTCTGCGCCGGCGTCCTCGGCATCGCTGCCATCGGGTTCCTGCTGTTGAGCGAGCAGCGGCCGGAACGTCTTGCCGATGCAGCCTGGATGATGCCGGCTTGCCTGGCGACGGGTTTTCTGGGCGTCTGCCTGGCGTTCCTCTGGTACAACTTCAATCCCGCTTCGATCTTCATGGGCGACAGCGGCTCCTTGCTGCTGGGATTCAACGCGGCAGTCCTGTTGATCCTGCTGGCCAACGGTGCTTCCTGGAGATGGTTCATCGCGGGCTTGGTCGTCTTTGGGTTCCCGAGCTTCGACACGGCGCTCGCGATCGCCCGTCGAGGGTTGAATGGGCGACCGCTGTTCGTCGGCGACCGCAGCCATTTCTACGATCAACTGCGCGACCGCGGCTGGTCGGTGCGCCGGACGGTCTTGGCGTGCTATGCCCTCGGCGTCGTCTTCCTGTTTGCAGGCGTTGGTATTCCGAGCCTATCGCCGTTTTACATCGCCCTTGTTCTCGCCGGCGGGCTGTTGGCCGCCATCGCCGCCTGCTTTCGATTGGGACTGCTTCGTGTGGACGGCGCCGCGGATCGATCGCGCGACGAAGCGCGTTCAGGCAGGGCGGCAACGTCGCAGGGCGCCAACAAGAACGCGGAAGCAGGCGACGGCGCATAGTCCGGCGTTTCTTGGCGTCACGAAGCAATTCCTATGATCGCGCGTCGGCAAGGCCGACGGTCGAGTCCGCTCTTGAGAGAAACGGCCGACGGCGCACGAGTGCCCGGACGATAAGGAAG
>CAZERK010000179.1:0-6935 GCA_964514515.1 uncultured Planctomycetaceae bacterium | reverse complement strand
GCCCGGCTCCATTCCGCTGAAGCCCGGTGTTCCCCCCGTGCCGGAACATTACGTCCCACGCAAAGCCCTCCTCGAGGAGCTGGCCGGCCAGTTCGACGAGGGCGAGCGCGCGACCGTCACGGGCCGGGCCGTGGCCAGCGGGCACGGCGGCTATGGAAAGACCGTGCTGGCCCGTGCCTATGCGCACCAATTCAAGCGCCGCTACCCGGGCGGATGCTTCGCCGTGACGTGCGAGTCGGGCTCTCTCGTGACGGCGATGGCGTCGCTTGTGGTTCCGAGCGGAGCCGCTGCTGAGGCGACGGACGAGGAGCGAGCACGCTATGCCCAGGCCATACTCTCACGCGATCCCCGTTGTCTGCTCATCCTCGACAACGTGCGGGACGCCGAGCAATGGAAGGACCCGTCGCTTCAGGACTTCCTGCCAAACCCGCCCTGCCACGTGCTGGCCACGACGCGGGCCGAGCACCTGCCCGGCACGCGTGAGGTGTCGGTCGGCAAGCTGACGAGGGACGAGGCGTTCGCCCTGCTGGCGAAGTTCCGCTCCTCGGCCGCGAAGCGGGCCCACCGCCAGGCGATCGAGACAATCCTGCAGGAAATCGAGTATCTCGCCGCGGCCGTCGCTGCCCTCGGGGCATTGATGATGCTCGACGAGGATGACGACTGGTCCGCCTATGCCGAACATCTGAAGAACGCGCCGCTCAGCGAGCTTCCCGACGAGCGCGGCCCGGTTCGTGACGAAACCGGCTATGCCGGGAAGACCTCCCAGGTGCTCGACGACCTGCGATCCCGGCTGCCGGCAGCCGAGGTGCGCGTGCTCGACTACGCCGCCTTTCTGCCTCCGGACCAGATTCCGGCGGTCTGGCTCCGTTCGCTGCTGGAGGCGGACGCGAAGAGGAAGCGAGGACGGCGCCGTCTCGATCTGGGCTGCAAGCGTTCGGGCAAGGCGAAAGCGCCCGCGGACGTGATCGCGCATCTGAAGAAGCTCGGCCTGCTCACGCCCGGCGCGGAGGATGAGGCTCTGCTGTCGGTCCACCGGCTGCACCGGCGCCGCGCGGCCGAGATGCTGCGCCGCCGGCCCGAAGAGAGGGCCGCCCGGCTTGATGCCGTCGTGGCGTTGGCGGAAGAGAGGGGCGAGGCTTCGCGCCAAGCCGTCGTTCAGCACGAGCTTCGGCCGGAACTAACGCCGCTCGCTGCCCTGGCCGGCGAGCTTTCGGCCGCGGGACGGTTCGACGCGGCGCTCAGTCTGGCGAACTGGATCGCGGAGCCGTTGCGCCTGCTTGGCCGGTACGTGGAGGGCCGAAGCCTGTTGGCGCCGATGGCCGCACGTTGCGAAGCTGAGCCGGATTCCGTCACGCCGGATGAACTCGGAAGGGCCTTCAACGATCTCGCGCTGATTCTCAAGGACCTCGGCGACCTGCCCGAGGCGCGGCGGCTCATGGAGCGGGCCATCGAGATCGAAGCGAAGCACTTCGACCCCGACCATCCGAACTTGGCGACCAGCTACTCCAACTTGGCGATGATTCTCCAGGACCTCGGCGACCTGCCCGAGGCGCGGCGGCTCATGGAGCGGGCCATCGAGATCGGAGAGAAGCACTTCAAGCCGGACCACCCGAGATTGCTCACGATGCGGGAGAATCTTGCCCTGATTCTCCAGGCCATGCAGCAGAAGCGGCCGGAGCCTTCGTAGCGGCCGACCTCCTGGTCGGCCGTCTTCGCGAACACGCCCAGTCTCGCTTTCCCGGCCGACGAGGACGTCGGCCGCTGTCTGCGCGCTGCGCGTCCCCGAACGGAGACGTGCGCGCAGCGCAGACGGAACCGGTCTACGGCGCCGCGTCTATGGGGGCGGAAGCCCGAACAGCACGAAATGAAAGCCGTCCAGCATCAGCCCCGCCGGCAGACCTAGCGGCCCCGTCACGAGGGCGAACATCACCGCCACCGGCATCATGATGAGTTGAGGCCAGACCCACAGCAGCACGAAAAGCACGCTGATCGCCAGCATCGCGTTCTGCGGCTGCCGCAGCTTCCATTGCAGTTCGCTGCTCAGCCGGTGCTCGATCAGCTTGTACCCATCCAGCGGCGGAACGGGGATCAGATTCAGCAACGTCGCGAAGAAGTTCAAAAACGCCATCGCGCCGCAGAAGTACACCCAGGTGTGAAGCTCCGCCGCCCTCGCGTCCACGAGCCCCAGACGGGGATGCAGCGGCAGACTGAAAAGCAGGAAGAGCGCGAAGTTGCTCGCCGGTCCCGCCGCCGATACGAGCAGGCTCCATCGACGGCTCCGCAGGGCCGCCTCGTCGATCTGCACGGCCCCGCCGGGCAGCGGCAGTCCGCCCAACGCCAGGACGATCGCCGGCACCAGCACGCTGAAAACAGGATCAACGAACCGCAGCGGATTCAGCGACAGGTAGCCCTTCTGTCGGACCGAACGGTCGCCGCCGAGATACGCGACCAGCGCGTGGCCGAACTCATGCACGCACACGCACATGATCCACGCCATCAGCGCGGCAAGCAGCAACGGCGTGAAACGGTCCATCATGAGACAGAATGCGCATCCAATGCCGCAGCCCGCCAGGACGGCAATCGCTGCTCTGCTGCAAGGGAGTGACTCAGGCCTGCGCCTGCCCGTCGTGACGCAACCGGATGATCAAAGTCGCCCGTCAGTCCTTGAACATCTCCTCGCCGCTCTTGGCATGCGCGCGGAAGTCGGTAATGAGCTGCTTCGTGACGGGACCGGGGATCCCGTCGCCGATCTTGCGCTTGTCGATCTCCACGACCGGGCAGCACTCCGCGCCGGTGCCGGTGATGAACATCTCGTCGGCGAAGTACAAGTCCTGCCGCGTCAGCGTGCACTCTTCCGTCGGAATGCCGCGCCGCTGCGCGAGCCGCAGGATGAGCCGTCGCGTGATGCCTTCCAGGATGCCGCAATGCGGCCCCGGCGTTCGCAGACGGCCCTGCGTCACGATGAACAGGTTGTCGCCCGTGCATTCGGCGACGTAGCCCTCGGGGTTGAGCATCACCGCTTCCAGGCAGCCCGCGTCGATCGCCTCGATCTTCGCCAGGATGTTGTTGAGATAGTTGAGGCTCTTGATCCGCGGCGACATCGCGTTGGGATGGTTCCGCGTCGTCGCGGCGGTGATAACCTTCATTCCCTTCTCGTACATGACGGAGTCGTACATCTGAATCGTCGACACGATGATGAACACCGTCGGCGTCTCTGTCCGGAACGGGTGAATCCCCAGCGCGCCGGCGCCGCGCGCGGCCACCAACCGGATAACCCCGTCTTCCGAGCCGATGTTCGCCTTGGCCGTCTCGTACATCGCCTTGGCGAGAACCTCCCGTGTGTACGGGATTTCCATTCGGATCGCCCTCATGCTCAGCTCGAAGCGGTGCATGTGGGCGGAGCATTCGAAGACCCGGCCGTGATAGATGCGAATCCCTTCGAAGACGCCGTCTCCGTAGAGCAGGCCGTGGTTGAAGACGTTGACGTTCGCCTCCGTCACGGGAACGACCTTGCCATTGATCCAGACCTTGAGATTGGGGTTCGGGGTCCACTCGTCGCCCATTCGTCTAGCCTCCAGCTTCGCCCAGGATGCCCTCTGAACAGAGCCTCACTCTTGCGTCTTCGGAGAATCGCAACGCCTGATTCCCTGCACCGCGCGACGCGCTCCCATCGCACGGTCCGCACAAACCGCCGCAGGTCTGCCGTGCCCGGATTCCGCCCGCCGCGTGCGCGGAGACAAGCCCCGTTCCGGGTCCTCCGCAGACCGCCGTCTATCTTACCAAACCGTCCACAAGTTGCACCACGGCATCAGCCTGTGACGCCAGCTCCTGATCGTGCGTCACCATGACGATCGTCTGGCCGGCCCCGTTTAACTCTTTGAACAGCCTGAGGATGCCGTAACCCGTTTCTCGGTCAAGATTGCCCGTCGGCTCGTCCGCCAGCAGCGCTTCGGGCTCGTTGATCAGGGCTCGGGCGATGGCGACGCGCTGCCGCTCGCCTCCGGACAGCTCGTTCGGACGGTGGCGCAGTCGCCCGGCCAATCCGACCCTCGTAAGCAACTCGCGTGCCCGTTTCTCGACGACGGACCGGTTCGCGAGCCATCCGCCCACCGATTCCCCGACCATCTGCGGCAGCAGCACGTTCTCCAGAACGTCGAACTCCGGCAGCAGGTGATAGAACTGAAACACGAACCCGAACGCCGTGTTCAGCAGGCGGTTCCTGAAGCCCGCCATGTAACGCAAATCGTCGCCGCCGGCCCCGGCGCCGCGCATTCCCCGACGAACAACGGCTGCCGACGCCCCGGGAAACTCGCGGCGTCCCGGTCGACCTTCCCGCGCTGTCCCGCCGCCCGGAGCTGCTCGACCGCGCGACGTCGCCGGACCATCCTGGGCTGCCGCGCCTTCCTGCGCCGCACGACCAACCGGAATCCGCCGCTCGCCTTCCGGCTCAAACATCGGCGCGTCGTCATAGTAAACCTGGCCGCGATGCGGCACGTCGAGGCCGCTCATCACGTGCAGGAGCGTGCTCTTGCCGCTGCCGCTCGCGCCCGTAATCGCCATGAACTGCCCGCGCCGAACCGTCAAGTCTACGCCCCGCAGCACCGGCAGCTCGCTGCGGCCGAGTACGTAGCTCTTGTGGATCTGTTCGCATCGTAGAATCGCGTCAGTCATGGCAATCACGGCTTTCGGAGCGTCAATGCGCCCCGGACTTCGTACGCGTTCAGCGAGGTCTCCATCAGAGCCCCGACCGTGAGGGAGGGGTTCTTGCACCGCTCGCGACGGGCGTTCGCCGAAGAAGAACGGTCTTCCGCCGACGCCCAGGCACCGACGTCCGAGCTCCGATCTCGGCGGCGCTGCGCGTGGGCTGGCGGAGCCGACGGACGACTGTCACGAGCGGCACAGGCACCGCTCCCTCACGGTCGCGGCTCTGTTCCCCGCGCTCCCGCTGTGCACGTACTGCCCTCTGCGACCTATGTAGGTCGCGGGCGAGCTTCGCGTTTTCGACGTCGGCCATCCCGGGACGCCGGGAACGCTACAGACAATCGTGAATCGGCCTAACGTACCGCTGCACACCCGCGTTCAGAAAGCTCGTCCCGCCAGCGCCGGCCTGACGGCAACCCAATGCGTCGCCTTGTTGTGTGCGCGCACCCGCGCGTTTCATCCGTTACTCGTACCGCAGCGTCTCGACCGGCCACAATCGGCTGGCCCGTAAGGCTGGAAACGTCGCGCCGACGATCGACGACACGACCGCCAGGATGCTGATCCAAACGACCTCGCCCCATTTCCACGTATCCGGGATTTGGTCGAAGGAGTACGTCTCGGGGCTCCAGACGCGCCAGTCAGGATTTAACCGGGCCAGCCAGTCCTGCACCTCGTTGATGTTCTCGACGAACGTGATGCCCAGCAAGGCGCCCAGCACGCATCCGACCAGGCCGATGGCTCCGCCGTAGGCCAGGAAGACCGCCGCGACGCCCTCGGCGCTACCGCCCACGCTCTTGATGATGCCGATGTCGCGCGTCTTCTCCTGGACGATCATGTAGAAGATGCAGAGGATGAGGAACACGGCGACGATGCTGATCACGCCGAACATGATCAGCACGAGGAACTTCTCCTTCTCGATCGCCGAGATGAACCCCTGCTGCATCTCTTCCCACGTTTGGACGTCAACCTGTCCCAGCATCATCGATTCCGCCGCGTCCGCCTGGTCTCGGACTTCCGAGCGAAAAGCCTCCCACAGTTGCCAAACCTGCGCCTTGGCCTCCCGCAAGCGCCGACGATCGGCACGATAGGGCGTCGTCAGCTTGATCTGGATTTGGCTGCATCGGGGGCTGGCCTGCGTGCCATCGACGCGCGTCTGGGCCTCCATCGACAGGAGCCGTTGAAGATAATCGTAGCCGACGTAGACGTTCTGCGAGTCGATCTCGTGGATGCCCGTCCGCGAGTCGTCGATGTAGCGGAACGACGGCTTGGGCGGAGGCTCCGAGCTGACGTCGCCGCCGCGCGTCAACGGCAGGACCGTCAGGAAGCAATGCTCGCCGCGGGGATAGCTCTCCAGCCGCCGATACTCGCCCGACGGCATCCGCTGAGCGATAATGTCGCGGCCGATGATGATGCCGGGATAGGGCTTGCCTTCGTAGCCGGGCCGGATTCCCGTGCCGAGCCCGGACTCCGATTCCGCGTCGGCGTCCGCCCCCGAATCCGGGCCTGGAACGCCGTCGGCGCCGGCGCTTGGCGCCGTCCTGGTCGTGGGCGAAACAGAGTCGTCCGCACCGAACTCGAGCCCCGTCGACGTAGCCATGTCGAACACGCCGGGGCCGGGATAGAGCTCGCCCGACTGGCGGTCATAGCGCTTTCGCTCCTCGGTCTGCTGCGACGGCGGCAGCGTCTCCAGGTACCGCCGATACCGATCATCCATCTCGCCCGGCAGCCGCGCCACGCGATACTCGTCGAAGCCGTAGACAGGCTTGCGCACCAGCCCCAGGTCCGTGCCGCCGAACCGGTTCTCGTAGAACAAGTCCTTTCCGAACTCGTTGACGCGAACGTACTCGTCCAGCCGAATCCCCCAGACGCTCACGGCCTTGGTCCGCTTGCTCTGAGGGAACTGCAAGATGCCGTAGGTATGAATCAGTGGCGTGGCCTGCACGACCATCCGCTCGCCTGTCTGCTCATCCTTCAACGCGCCGAGCCGGGCGATGAACGCCTCGTAGTACGGAAAACCCTGGAGCCCGCCGTCCATCACGAGATCGCCGAGCAGCCCGTGCGCTCGATTGCGAATATGGTCCACGAAGCCGCCCATCACGCTGATGACGATGATCATCATCGCCACGCACAGCGTCACGGCTCCGACCGAGAAGAACGCGATTCGCTTCCGTTGCAGAAGGCGGGCCGCCAGGAACGCTACGTAGTACCGCGGCCACCCAAGCAGCGGACTGATC
>CAZERK010000178.1:0-6958 GCA_964514515.1 uncultured Planctomycetaceae bacterium | reverse complement strand
GCCCGTGCTCGGCTCCAGCCTCGCGTGGTTGTTGACGCCCGCTGATCTGGCGTTCGTTCTGGAAACGCCCTGGGGGCTGGATTGCAACCAAAACGGCTTACCGGATGAGTGCGACATCGCCGCTGGCGCCAGCGGCGATTGCAACGACAACATCATCCCCGACGAATGCGAGTCCCAGGCGGACTGCAACGAGAACGGCGTGCAGGACATCTGCGACCTCGCCGACGGCACCAGCGAAGACTGCAACGCGAACGCCGTTCCGGACGAGTGCGACGTCGCCGACGGCACGAGCCCCGACTGCAACGCCAACGGCGTGCCGGACGAGTGCGACATCGCAGATGGAACGGCCCCCGACTGCAATCTCAACGGTGTTCCGGATTCGTGCGACATCGCCGGCGGGACGAGCACGGATTGGGACGGCAACGGGTTGCCGGACGATTGCGACGCGGACTGCAATGACAACGGCGTGCCGGACGTGTGCGAGGTGCCGGGCGGCTGCGCGGTGGGCGATTGCGCGTCGGCCCCGACCTGCGGCGCCAGCACCGATTGCAACGCCAACGGCGTGCCGGACGACTGCGAGGGCGACGTGTGTCCGCCGGCGCCGAGTCCGATGGCGTGGGAACAGAATCCGGCGCCGGTGGTGGACGCGCCGGGCCTGGCGGCGATGACGGCCGTGGAGGCGACGGACCCGTCCGGCGTCGAGTATTTGTTCGCCTGTGCGGCGGGCAATTGTCATTCGAGCGTGTGGCAGGCCTCGCGCGACTACGTGGACGCGGGGTTGTCGGCCAACGCGCCGTATAGCTATCGCGTGCGGGCCAGGGACCTGTCCCCGTTGCACAACGAGACGGCGCCGTCGCCGGCGGTGCAGATGATCACGAGCATCCAGAAGCCGACGACGGTTGCGTTCGGGACGGTGACGGAGAATTCGATTCAGGTGACGGTGCCGGGGACGTTCAGCAACCTGGCCCTGTATCAATCGGGCCTCTACGTCGAGGTGACGCTCAACGGCGCGCCGACGGGCGGCGGCGACGCGAACGCATGGCGCAAGTCGCAGACGTTCAACGTGACGGGGCTCGCGCCGGCGACGACGTACCGCTTCCGCGTCAAGGCGCGGAACATGGTGGCGTTCGAGACGACGTACAGCGAGCCGTTCGATCAGGCGACGACCGGCGGCGATCCGTGCCAGGTCTGCGGCGACCTCGACAACGACCAGGACGTCGACGAACGGGACTTCGCGCTGTTCGCCGAGGCGTTCGGACGCGACGCGGATCATCCGTCGTACAACGTGTGCGCGGACTTCGACGCGGACGGGCGGATTACGCTGGCCGACTACCAGGTCTGGCTGATGTGCTACTGGGAGTATGATGGTCGGGCGCCCGGCGGCGACGCCCCCGCGCGGCCGGACGCCCAGATGCGCCGCGCCGCGCCGTCGGCCCCCGCGCGGCCGGACGCCCAGATGCACCGCGCCGCAGCCAACGCGCGGCCTGCGTCACGCGGATCGGCTCCGCGCTGACCCGTTCCGCGTTGGACAGAAAAAGGGGGCGGGCGTGCTCTGTTGAAGCCCCGTGGCGTTCCCGGCGCGCCGGGATGGCCGACGTGGAGCACGAAAAACTCTGCGCATTGTGAGCTCGTACCGCGGCTCCAGTCCCAATTCCGTGGGCTTTTCAACAGAGCAGGTCGGGAGTCGTTTCTCACGGTGATCCTGAACGAAAAGGGGCATCCGACTGAGGAACGACTCAGGACCTTCATGTGATCCCAAGGCGACGAGTGCAGGCATCGGGCGTTGCGTTATGATGGCGACATGCTTGCATTGCGTTATCGTCCCAGCCCCCGTGCCGTGTTCGTGCTGCTGATGCTCCTGTCCGTTGCGGCTTCATGGATGCCGCCCGATTGGACCAACGCCCTAAAGCACGTCGTTCAGATCGTCGTACCCGCCCAAGACACGATCTATGCCATCTGCTACAGGGGATCGCAGTCGGCCCGACAGCTTCGTCCGGCCGGCTCGGACGGCGAGACCGAGACGCGGGCGCTTCAGCACGAACTGGCTTCGCAAGCCGCGACGATCGAGCAGCTCCGTCAGGAGATCACGGATCTTCGCGACCTGAGGGCCCAGCATCTGCCCCCCGGCGTGCCGATCCTGCCCGCGAAGGTCGTCGCCTGGGACAGCGTGGCGGCACGAGACGCGCTGTTGATCGAGCGAGGCTCGTTTCGCAGCGTCGGCTGGCGCGATTGGGTGGCGACGCGGTTGTTCGTCGCCGCCGGCGGCGAACAGGGCGTCAACGTCGGGCAGGCGGTCTTGGCGCGAGAAAGCCTGCTCGGGCGCGTTGAACAGGTCAGCCCCTACATGTCGCGCGTGCAGCTTCTGAGCGACATCGACAGCCCACGGATCGAGGTTCGCATCGGCGACGTCAGCTCCGAGGGCCAGGTCACGTTCGTGGACTATGCGTGCAGCCTGCGAGGCGCAGGCCAGGGTCGCATGCTGGTCGAGGACGTGCCGTATCGTTTCGTACAGGAGGGCGACGATCCCGAAGCCGCCTCGGACCAGGAGCGTATCCGCGTCGGCAGTCTCGTGTACAGTGCGCCGGATCAACTGGGTCTGCCGGCGCCGCTCGTGATCGGCCGGGTCAGCCGCATCGAGAAGGATACGAAGAACCGGCTCGTCTACAATGTGACGGTCGAGCCCGAGGCAAGCCGGGACCAGATACGCGAGGTGTTCGTCATCCCGTTGGTTCCGTTGGGCCGCATGGCGGTCATGCCTTAGCACGGCCGGTGCGGAACGCTCGCAGGACGCCGCAAGATCCGGGAAGCAATCCCAGGACCTTCTCCCCGCCGGGGAGAGGGCAGGGTGAGGAGCAAGATCTGCAGGACCCGATCACGCTCCCGCGAGGGATCGCGTGACAGCCTGAGCAGCATGGGCGAGGATGAAGAAGCAACCGACGACGAGGATAAGACGGCGGGCTCGCGGTTGACGACGTGCTGCCGTTTGTGCGAACAAAGACCAAGACCATGCGCAATTGCGAACGAACGCCCCCGGACGAATTCGACTTGGAAGACCCGCGACCGTCGCCGTGGGGTAAGGCGAGGCGAACGGCCGTCGAGGTCTTGTATGCGGACGGAGCGATCGTCGTCGTCAACAAGCCGTCGGGCGTTCCGGTGGAGAGCACAGACGAGGAGACGGCTTCGGCGACGGGACAACTGCTCGCTGCGGGCGTCTTGCGGCCAGACGAACCGGGGTGGGCGGTCTATCCGCTCGAATCCGACGGCAGCGGGCTGCAACTCCTGGCGAGGTCGCCGCAGATCGCAGAGGCGCTGCTCGCGCAGATCGACCAACAGCAGCTCGAACTGCGGTATTGTGCCTTGGTGCGCGGTCGGCCTGGCCAGCAGGACGGCGTGGTTGACCTGAGGCTTTCACCCGGCGGCACCGGCGGAGGGATCACGCGGATCGACGCATCGCAGGGGCAGCCGGCGGTTACGCGGTGGCGCGTACTCGACAGCTTCATCGGTTACGCCGTTCTGGAATGCGTCCCCGCGACGACGCTGCCTTGTCAAATCCGAGCCCATCTCAACGCGATCGGGCTGCCCTTGGTGGTGGACCCGGCATACGGAGGCGGCACGCAGTTGATGTTGTCTTCGTTCAAGGCGGGCTACACGCCGAGCCGGCGTCGCGCCGAACGGCCTCTCATCCAGCGACTATCCCTGCACGTGTCGTCCGTCGCGTTCGCGCATCCGGGCACGGGGCAGCCGATGCGTTTCGAGGCGCCGATGCCCAAGGACCTGCGAGCCGCCATCCATCAGCTCGACCGGTTCGGGCGAATCCCGCGATGAGGCCGCCCCCGCCACTCGATTCGACAGGAGACCGCAACGTGAGGACCCGTCGCGAAGCACGATCCGTTCTGACGGCATGCAGGGAGGCTGGACCCCGAACGGCAGCCCTGTTCGGCCTCGTGCTGTTCTGCGCGGCCGGCTGTCGGTACGAAATCGCCTGGCCCAACGAGCCGATCCGAACTGTCCAGGATGGCGGGCTTCCGGTGGAGCGAGGCTGGCAGATCGGCCGGGCGGCAGCCGCCGCACCAAACTACATCCAGAAGCTCGAAGGTGGCCGCGTCGTGGAGCTGCGGTTCGACGACAACGCCGACGGCCAGGTCGAGGAGGTCGTGGACCTTCGCGGCGAACACCGCGACTGGCCGCATTTCCTCATCATCCTGGACGGCGTGCCGTTTGAGGTCGCCAGCGCGATGTATCGGGAAGGCCAGTTCCGACTGTTCGCCCCGCCGTCGCGCGTCGTCAGCACGTTTCCCGCCATGACGGACGTCGCGTTGGCGACGATGTTCCATGCGAAACCGTGCGTGGCGATGGAGTCGCTCTACTTCGACCGACGGCAGAACGGCATGAGCGACGGCAACCGCGTGTATCTCAGCGGCGAAAACGCTCCCTGGATGTCGGCGATCGACTACCACGCGCCGCAAGACGTGGCCGTTGGCGTATACCTCAATCCGCCGTCAGTCTTTTCCAGGGAGCTGCGAGACATCGAGCGGCTGTTCGCGACGAGCCGGGCGGCGCAGGCCTCGGCCTATTCGGTCGGCACGGCGGGCCTGGGGACGCGCGGCAGCGAGCCTGCCATCCGCGCGTACCTGGCGCAGATCGACCAGGTCTGCGAGAAGCTGACGTACGAGCGTCGCGGCAAGGTGCGGTTCACGATCACGGCGGACCACGGTCAGACGCTGCAACGGTGCGAGCGCGTCAGCTTCCGCGAAGCCCTCACGCAAGCGGGCTTCTCCGTCGTCAAGCGCCTACGCCGGCCCCAAGACGTCGTGATCGTCGAGTACGGCCTGATTACGTGCGCCCTGTTGCACACGGATCGTCCCGAACAGGTCGCGACGGTTCTCGCCAAGCACCCTGCGGTGGATTTGGCGGCCTATCACGAGGCGGATGCCGTCGTCGTTTGCCGCGGCGACGAGACGGCCCGAGTCCGCAAGGTCGGCGACGGCTACCTCTACACGATGCAGTCCGGCGATCCGTTGGAGTTGGCCGGCGTCGTCGAAGATCTTCGAAAGACAGGTCGCGTCAGCGAGGTCGGCGTGATCGATGATGCCGCCTTCCTGGCCGCCACCGCGACTCATCGATACCCAGCTGCGCTGCACCGCCTCTGGACCTGCTTCAACGGCCTCGTTCAACAGCAAGCGGACGTGATCGTCTCGCTGAAGCCGACGGCCTGCCACGGCTCGAAGTTCTTCCATTTCTTCGTGGCGCCCGTTGCGAGCACGCACGGGGGGCTCGACAACAGGGGCAGCGTCGCGCCCTTGTTGACCAACGCGGTCTCAGGCGAATTGCCGTCCATCGTTCGTTGTGAAGATATCCTCGGCGCCGTCGGCTGGAATCCAGGAAGACGGGTTGGGCGTCGTTTTTAGAAACGACGCCCAACCCCATCATCTGGATCGCCCCCTTCTGGAGCGCCGCCCCCCCTTCTGCGCGGTCGCTCTTTCTGTCCGCGCGGCTCTTACCCGCGGTGTTCGATCGGGACGTAGGAGCGTTGCGTGGGGCCAACATATACCTGTCGCGGGCGACAGATGCGGGCCTTGGGGTTGAGGTGGACTTCGCGCCAGTTGGCGATCCAGCCCGGCATGCGGCCGATGGCGAACATGACCGTGAACATGCTGAGAGGGATGCCGATGGCACACAGGATGATGCCGCTGTAGAAGTCCACGTTGGGATACAGCTGGCGTTCGATGAAGTATGGGTCTTTCAGGGCGATTTCCTCCATCTTCTTCGCGACGCCGAGCAGCGGGTCATGGATGCCGAGCTTCGCGAGCACCGCGTCGGCGGACTTCTTGATGAACTGGGCCCTGGGATCGAAGTTCTTATACACGCGGTGGCCAAAGCCCATCAGTCTGGCGCCCGCTTGCTTGTTCTTGACCTTCGCGATGTACGACGCCGGCGTCTGGCCGCTTTCGTGAATATGCTTGAGCATCTCGATGACGGCGACATTCGCGCCGCCGTGCAGCGGTCCCCACAGCGCACAGACGCCGGCGGCGACGGAGGCGTACAGGCTTGCCTGGGCGGAGCTGACCATACGGACCGTCGAGGTCGAGCAGTTCTGCTCATGGTCGGCGTGCAAGATGAAGATCTGGTCCAACGCGCGCACGACGTCGGGGTCCGGCTCGTAGCTGCGGTTCGGCTGGGAGAACATCATGTGCAGGTAGGTGGCCGGGGAGGGTAGGTAGTACCGCGGGTAGATGACGGGGCGGCGGATCGACTTCGTGTATCTCGCGGCGGCAATCGTACGGACCTTGCTCATCAGGCGGGTGGCTGACTCCAGAAAATGGGCGTCGTTTTCCGGCTGGAACATGGCAGGCTGAAAGCAGCCGACCGTGTTGATCATGGCCGAGAGGATCGCCATCGGCGGCGCGCTGGGCGGGAAGCCCTCGAAATGGTGACGCATGTCTTCATGGATGAACTGGTGGTCTGTCAGGCTGCTGCTGAATTGCTGCAACTCGGCCCGGGTCGGCAACTCGCCGAAGACGATCAGGTAGGCCGTCTCGACGAACGTCGATCGCTCGACGATCTCCTCGATCGGGTAGCCGCGGTAGCGGAGGATGCCCTTCTCACCGTCGATGAAGGTGATCTTGCTCTCGCACGAGCCGGTATTGGCGTAGCCTTCGTCCAGCGTGATGAGGCCGCTGCGGGCGCGCAAGTCCGCGATGTTCAACCCGTGTTCGCCCTCGGTACCGACGTGGACGGTCAACGGATACTGTTTGCCCTTAAACGTCAAGACGGCGTTCTCGGTCATGTTTTCGCTCCGTTCGATGTCGAGGCAGACAAGGGGGCCCAAATACCGGGGGATTGTATCGTCACGGAAACGCCCGGACTGCGAGTTGACTCATCAAGATATGCGTCAGGCGGACGAACGGGCGGGCGAGCCAGACAGATAAGCAGGCAGGCGAGAAGGCGTGCGCGGGGG
>CAZERK010000177.1:0-6985 GCA_964514515.1 uncultured Planctomycetaceae bacterium | reverse complement strand
AACGACAGACCGAACGCAGCCCGGCCCTGCTTGTCGCGGAGGCGCGGCTCGGCGCGATCGGCGATTCGCTTCAGTTCTTCCAGGCAAGCGGCCTCGGGAGACGCGCCGCCGCGCATCAGCTCGACAATCATGAACGACGAGCAATTCAACAGGTTGGCCTCGCCTCGGCCGGTCGAGCCTGCGGCGCCGACGCCGTTGTCTACGTAGAGCCCGGCGCCGATGATCGGCGAGTCGCCGACGCGGCCGGGAATCTTGTAGCTGAGCCCGCTCGTCGTCGTCACGCCGGCCAGATCGCCCTTGGCGTCGACGGCGCAGCAGTTGATCGTGCCGTACGTGTGCGGAACCAAGTCGCGGCCTCGCGCGGATGGTTCGCCGTGGGCCTCCTCGGGCGAGAGCCAGTCGTCCTGGTCCGACAGCGTTTCCTTCCAACGCAGCCACGCCTCCCGTGCCGCGTCGGTCAGCAGGTTCTCCTCCTTGAAGCCGTGGGCCTTGGCGAATCGTAAGGCGCCCTCGCCCACCAGCAGAACGTGATCGGTCCGCTGCAAGACCAATCGAGCGACGCAGGATGGGTTGCGGATGTTGCGGATGGCGGCGACGCCTCCCGCCTTGTGCGTCGGTCCGTGCATACAGCAGGAGTCCAACTCGACCACGCCGTCCTCGTTCGGCAGGCCGCCCAAGCCGACGGTCATGTCGTTGGGATCGTCCTCGACGATGTTGACGCCGGCGATCACCGCATCGAGCGGATCCGCCTTCTCGCGGATCATCGCCATCGCCTTCTCGACCGCGTGCAGGCCGTTGCCGCTGGCGACGATGACGGGGCCGGCCGCAGGACGGTTCCCCTTCCGGTCGCTCGCCTCTTGACGGTCTGCCGCTGTCTGTGCAGGCGCACGCTCCTCCATAAACCTCGCGGCGACGGCTGAGGCTGCGGTCGTCAGAAGGAATCGCCGCCGCGTCAAAACAGGACCATCTCCATCACGCATGAGTCACCTCGCATGGGCAGCGTCTGGGACCACCGACTCGCCGTGTCAGAACTGCATGCGGAACCGCGCGCGGGCCGGGCACGCAGGCGCTATTCAAGCGTTCTCGGTTCGTGCCGGCGACAGAAAACGCGGCCGATAAAACGCACGTCCTCCTTATCATCTCGGGCTGCCAGGATTGCCGGCTGCCAGGAGACGGTCTAAACTTCGCGGACTAAGCGAGTTAACATCCCCAAGCGGCGGCGGTTGAGAGCTGGACCGGCATGGATGCCGCCCCGCCGTGCGGATGAGACTCTAACCTGAGGACGCTTGAGTTGTCTACCTCCACGAGAGGAACGACCGCCCAGAACCTGACGGACGAGCAGGAGGCTCGGCGTCTCGACGGCGAGGCCGTTGTCGCGACCTTGGCGGGCGACTTGTCTGCGTTCGACCGCCTGATCGAACGATACCAACGACGGGCGGTCGCCGTGGCTTATCGGCTGCTGGGCAACATCGAAGATGCGATGGACGTTTGCCAGGAAGCATACGTCCGGGCCTTCCGGTCGCTCAGCACGCTCGAACAGCCGGAGAGCGTCGGGTCGTGGCTGCTGCGGATCGTCAGCAACCTCTCGCTGAACTACCGCCGAGGGCGACGGCCGACCCTGTCGCTGGCGGCGGACGACGAGGGCGGCGGCCCGGCCGAACGATTGGCTGAGCCGGCCCATCGTGACGGCCGCACCGGGGGCCAGTCGATCCAGGATGCAGAGATGCACGCGGCCGTCACCGCGGCCATCGAGGCGTTGCCGGAGCAGCAGCGGCTGGCGCTCGTGCTTTTCGCCGTTGAACAAATCCCGCAGAAGGAGGTCGCCGACATCCTCGACTGCAGCGTCGAGATGGTGAAATGGAACGTGTTCCAGGCACGGAAGAAACTGAAGGAATCGCTCGCCGAGTACCTTGAAGAATGACGCCGCTGGACGAACAACTCGAACGCCTGTTGAGCGAGCAGCACGACGGAGACACGACCGCCAGGCAGCTCGCGGAGCTGCGCCGCGTGCTCGCGCAAGACCCGCAGGCGGCGAAGACCGCCCGACAGTACGAACGGTTGCAGTTGGTGCTGGGTGCATGGCGGGCGCTCGATCCAGGCGTCGATTGGCAGACGCTGTCGCAGCAGACGGCCCAGCGCGTGGAGGAGGAAGCGCAGCGTTTGGCGTCGGCGCAGGTCGATGCAAGGATCGAATCGACGGCGGCTGAAGCGGGGCCGGATCGTGCGACCGAAGCAGGGCCCGATCGCGCGTCCGATGCTGCGTCAGTTCTCGCATCCGATGCTCCGTCGGTTCTCGCACCCGGCGCTTCGTCGGGAATCGCACGCGGCGATTCGTCCGAAGGCGCATCCGAAGCCGCATCGGAAGGCGAAGGAGAACCCGTCGGGCGATTCCGCCGCGAGTTCGAGGCTGTCGACGAGCTGGTGCGGGGCTGGGCGAAGCCGAGGCCGGAGGTTGACTGGGACGGCTTCAAGACGCGCGTGTCGTCGGCCGTGCGGCAGGAAGCGTTGCGCCAGGCTGCCGAGCGCCAGGCGGCGGAGCGCCAAGCAGTCGAGCGCCAGGCGGCAGAGCGCCAAGCCGAGAAGCGAAAGGCAGTCGAGCGGCCTTCGTGGCAGGAGACGGGTCGGCAACGGTTGGCGCCGCGGCGCATCTGGGCGACGCCGCTGCGCCGCGTCGCGGGTTGGACGATCACGGTGGCGGCGCCGCTGGCGGCGGCGGCGGCAATCGCCATCGCCGTCTGGTGGCCTCGCGGCGAACTCCCCGCAGGCGGCGCGGCAACGCCGTCCGGGCGAGCGCCGATCATCCTCGTCTCGCTCGATGCGCCTGAAGCGACGGGACAGGTGCAGATCACGTTCGACCTGAGGCCCGGCGAAGGCGTCGCTGAACCGAATCTGTCCGAGCCGGTCGGTTCGGCCATTGCGATGAGCGCAGGCGGCGCGGACGCCGGCGAGTCGTTTGACGACGCCCTGTTCTACTGAGGCATCGCCACGGAATCCGTCGGCGACATCGGAGCAGGAGCAACCGTGAACAGCATCAAGCCTGGGCAATCGGAGCCTCCCGTTCTGCGAGCGCGATGGTGGAAGGCGGGCAGCGCCGACTGCGGTCTGGGCCGACTCGCGGTCCGATTCGTCATCGCCGCCGGCGTTCTGCTTGCGATGCTGACGTGCTTCGGCTGCCACAACGACCAGCGGATCATCGACAAGCATGAGCAGGCGATCGAGCAGGAGGAGGATTAGCATCGCGCCCAGCGATTGCCTGTCTTCGCGAGGCTGATCCGCCGCGGCGGAGCGGCCGTTGTCCTCCGCATCGGTATAACAGGAGCTCGGTACGTGTTGAGCGTATGGCGTTCCCGGCGCGCCGGGATGACCGGCGCGAAGGACTGGGGCGTTCGCCTATGCCCTGCGTCAGCCGCAGAGGGCCGACGCTACGCGCTTTGAGAGCCGCCGGCCTTGGCCAGCGGGTGGCCGGAAGACGACAGAAGTCCCGTGTCAGCAAACGGTCGGATGGCGATCGCGGACCGCTCGGAGACTGTTTGGGTCAAGCGTGGCTGAAGCGCAATCGTGACGACGGGGCGGCCGGATCGTGCTATCCTGGATTGGCATGGAACAGCGATCTCCATCGCACAAGGCGACCAAGCCGGACGCGCCGGCAGGCGACGACTGGTACAAGGACGGGCTCGCCTTCGCCTGTACGCAATGCGGCAATTGCTGCACGGGTGCGCCGGGTTACGTCTTCGTCACGGCCGAGGAGATCGACAAGATCGCCGCGTGTCTTGGCCGACCGGGGCGAGGCCTCGGCTCCGAGCATCTCCGCCGCGTCGGCAGCCGTTTCTCGCTCACAGAGAGTCCCGCGAGCGGCGACTGCTGCTTTCTCCAGTCCCGCGAGGCCGGCCGGACCTGTCGCATCTACCCCGTCCGACCGCTGCAATGCCGCACCTGGCCTTTCTGGAAGGACAATCTCAGTTCGCCGGGGTTCTGGGAGGAGGCAGCCCGGAACTGCCCTGGCATGAACCGGGGACGGCTCTACAGCCTGGCGGAAATCCGGACTCGACTACGGGCACGGTCCGTACGGGAGTTGCCCTCCGAATGAGCGGCCCGCTCTGGGAGATCGTTCGACCCCATCTGGATCGACCGGAATTGGCCGAGGCCGTCGCCGCCTTCTACGCCGAGGTCGCTCGGGCTGTCGCGTCGCACGAGCCCGTCTGCGAGAACCGCGGCCTATGCTGTCGGTTCGGCGAGTACGGGCACGCGCTCTACGTGACCAGCATCGAGCTGGTGTACTTCGTTCGGATGAATCGGGACCGATGGGCGGCCGTCGGCGAGCAGCAGGCCTGCCCCTACCACGTCGGCGGGGTCTGCACGAGCCGGGAAGCTCGGCCGTTGGGGTGCCGCGTCTTCTTCTGCGACCCCGACACGCGAGACTGGCAATCGTCCGAATACGAACGCGGGCTATCGAGGCTGAGAAGCCTCTGCACGCAGTTCGGCGTGGCCTATCGCTACGCCGAATGGTTATCGGCGATCCGGGACCTGACCGGCCCGATCGGCGCACATAGCGAGGCAATCGCAGTCTCGCCTCGTCAGCTACACCGGAACGAGGGCGAGCGTGACCGTCCCGATTTATCGGGGCGGCTCTGATTGCGAGAATGCGATTGGCCTGAGGCAGAAAGAACCCGAAATCCGCTGGGATTGACGCCTCCGACGGGAATATGATAGAGTAGGCGTCGAGCCAGGAGGGTGGCTCGTACCGGGTAATACCCGCCCTGGGGGGCGCCCAACCGTCCCTAAGCCACGAAACGTAACGACGGCAGGCAGCACGAAGGAAGCGTTGGGATGACTATTCTCAAGAAACTCACGCTGTTGGTCCTGGGCCTCGCGATCTCGCTCCCCGTACTCGGCTGCGGCATCGGCACGACGCCAGCGGAGAACAGCCGGACGATCCGACGCATCGCCGAGCTCGACTCGCGGATGCTCGTGGACGACATGGCCCTGTTCGCGCAGCTCCATCGGCCGATCCGAACGTCCCGCTGGGTCATCGACTGATCCCGGCGTACTCGGCGTCTTCCGTTCGGCTCCGGAGATGTCGGCGTCGATCGATCGGCCCTACCTGGGACGCCCTACGCTTGATCGATCTCGGCGAGCCTGCTTCGTCAGCCGCGAGCCTCTCCGTCCATCGCGATCAACGAACCTCAAACCCAATCCGATCCGAGTCTGCCGGACGATTCTTCTCGTCGCGCCTGCCACAAAATGCCCTCGGGTTGCAGAAAACGCCGTGACACGCAGGTCGCGCCCGCGGGCGACAGGTCGCTCGCCGTCGCCCGCGGGCTGCGCGCTGTGGGCTACGGAATCGAGATCTCCTCCACGTGACATTGAACGACTTGGGTCTCGTAATCGAACCAGCAGTAGATCACCGTATAAACGCCGGGGGCGAGGTTCGCGACCGTGGACTCCACGTCGTAGCAGCAGTCGCAGTCGCAGGGCGTCGTCAGGATCTCCTCCTCGGTCAGCCGCAGCACCTCGCCCTGCGCGACGAGACGCACTACGATCTCGTCCGGGCAGCAGTACTACCTCGCGTTCAGGTGCATCCCGAAGCGCGTGTTGCCTGTGACCGTGAGCTCAAAGGCGTCCTCTCCGCAGTCGCCGTATCGCTCGCCGCGCGAGCCCGGCAGGCACCCGCTGTCGCCGTAGCCGACCAGGTACGGCCCCCCCGCCGCGGGGCAGATCGTCGTGTTGAGCAGTTCGGCCACGAAGCCGGCCAGATCGCCCAGGTCGGGCGCCTTGGTGCAGTTGAAGTCCGCGCAGGCGCAGTTCACGTCGCTGGGGATCACACTGCCGAGGACGCAGTCCACGAAGCCTTGAATATCCAGGCCGTTGACGACGCCGTCGCCGTTGATGTCGCCGGGGCAAGGGCACGGATCGGGCTCGGCGGTCAGCAGCTCGAAGGCCATGTGAACCGGAAACGGCTCGCCGTCACAAAGCCACGGCTGGCCGTTCCACCATCCGTAGCGCCAGCAGAGCGGCGGATGCGGTGCGAACTCGACGATCTTGCCGCTGCACGCCTCGTTCAGCGGATCGCACGGCGCATCGGGTCCCGGGCTCGTGTGCCAGCCCCAGAAGTGCCCATCGGGCTGTTCAGGCGACGGCAGATGGCCCGTCAGGATCCGATCTTCGTACGAACACATCGGCGGTCGCCACGTGACGCCGACCACCGCCTGGACGCTCAGCCAGTAGTGCAGGCCGGCCTCTTCGTGGAAGCCGTCCGCCTGGGCGGGGACGCGCTCCGTCCGTGGGTCGACCTCCGCGCACAGCAGGCACGTCCGGTTGAAGTTGACGACGTACTCGTACAAGGCGTGGCCGAGGCAGTCCACCGTGTCGATCGGGTAGATGGCGACGGCATCGGCGGGAACGAAGTACACGCCCAGCGCCGTCGGCATGAAGGTCTCCTCGGGCGGGCAGGCGAAATAGGGGTCCTCGTGGTGGAAGGCGACCAACCAGCCGTCGAGGATGTAGGGCTCCTCCGGATACGCATAGTCCGGGGCGTACCGCGCGTCCCAATAGCAGCCCCACCATCGCAGCGCCTGGATCGGCCGGCCGTCCGAGATGAAGTCGTCGGCGACGACCTTGTTGACCTCGGGCAGTCGCGACGTCGCCCGGAAGGCGAAGTCACTGTAGCGCGGCGGATCACCCAGCCAGACAATCGGATGCCAACTGGTGCTCTCCGTCTTTATCACGCCCGGGGCATGGCACAGGAAGCCCGTGCCTCGCTGGGCTTCCTGCCACCGCCATGCCGCCGGGTTGATCGGGTTCATTGACACCGCCGTGACGTCGAACCAGTAGAACATGCCCGCCTGTTGATGGAACGGCTCGGGCAACTCGAATTCGTACAGATAGATGGGGCTGCCCTCGCTGTTGACCTGACCCGTGTTCGTCTCATGCGCCGCCGCAAACGGCACATCCATCTGCCAAAGCGGCGGATCGAGGGGAATATGCG
>CAZERK010000176.1:3962-6991 GCA_964514515.1 uncultured Planctomycetaceae bacterium | reverse complement strand
GCGGTCGATGTCGTCCTTTGTGATGGTCAGACAGTACCTGGGACTGCCTCGGGTCGTGCATATTCTCTGCGTGGGCACGCTCATCAATCGCGCCGGCACGTTCCTCGTTCCGTTCTTGACGGTCTATCTGCGTGAACAGCTTGGCCTGACGGTTCAGTTCGCGACCAGCGCCCTGGCGGCATACGGACTGGGCGCGATCGTCGCGGCCCTGCTCGGCGGGCACCTGGCTGACCGGATCGGTCGCTGCAAGATCATGCTGCTCAGCCTGCTCGGCGGAGCCGTGGTCCTCCTGCTGTTCGGCCGGCTGGCGTCCCAAGCGGAGATCGTCACGGCTCTGTTCGCCTTCGCCCTCGTCGCCGAGATGTACCGGCCGGCGGCTTCAGCCATGATCGCCGATCTCGTGGAGCCGGCCCGACGACCTCATGCCTTCGGCCTGATGTACCTCGCGGTGAACCTCGGCTTCACGCTGGCCCCGATCATCGCCGGTCTTCTGATCCCGCTGGGTTTCCGATGGCTGTTCGTCTGCGATGCTGCGACGGCAGCCGTATATGCCTTGATCATCGCCGTCGCCGTCCGCGAGACGCTGCCGACCCGAAGGCCGTCGCCAGCGGTCCAGCAGGAGACGCCGAACGCGCCCGTGCCTGGAGACGGACGGGACGCCGGCCGCGCTGATGCGCCGACTGAGAGCAAGACCGAGTACTCGTTCCTCCAGGCCGCCGCCTACATCCTCCGCGATGGGCCGTTCCTGGTCTTCTGTCTGGCGAGCCTGCTGACGGCCGTCGTCTACATGCAGAGCATGTCCACGTTTCCGATCTACTTGCAGTCCTTCAACATCGACGCCATTTGGTACGGCAGGATCATCGCGGTCAACGGCCTGATGATCGTTTGCCTTCAGTTGCCGCTCACGTCCTTTGTCAGCCGTTTCAACCGGACGGGCGTGATGATCGCCGGCACGCTGTTTCTCGGCGTCGGCTTTGCACTCGTGGGCGCGGCCGCGTCCGTCTGGCAATTCATCGGCGCGGTCGCCGTCTGGACGCTCGGCGAGATGATGCAGGTGCCGTTGCTGTCGGCCGTCCCGGCAGACTTGGCCCCGCTTCCGCTCCGGGCGAGGTACATGAGTCTGTTGAACGCGTGCTTCTCTGTCGCCATGATGATCGGCGCGCCGCTCGGCGGTTGGGTGCTCGCCAAGGCCGGCGGGGTGTTCGTTTGGACGGGCTGTATGGCCGCTTCGTTGGTCGCGGCCGTGCTGTACGCCTGCATCCACCGACAGATGAATCCGGCGCATGTCGCGGGCTCACCTGTTGCTGAGACGGCGGATTGACGTGGGGTGTTGCTGGTGCGAGATTCCTATCTCGGACCCCATAGCGGCGGGAGTCCGATCCCGACGGATGCAGAAAGGGATTCCCGCAGCAACAGGTGCGAGAACGGATTCGCGCACCAGCCTGTGATTCGTCGGACTCAGCCTGGAAGCGCGCCCAGGGCGCCGAGAAGATCCGCCTTGAGGTCCTCAACGGATTCCAGCCCGACGCTCAGACGGATGAGCCACGTCTTGCGCCCGGTCGCGGGATCGCGGAGTTCCAGGGGAATCGCCAGGCTTTCGTAGCCGCCCCAGCTCACGGCGATGCAGAAGTACTTCAGGGCGTCGATCAGCCGAAACACGTTCTCGCGGCTGTTGTCGCGCAGCTCGAAGCTCAGCATCCCGGATTGGCCCGTCATCTGTCGAGCGGCCAGGGCGGCCTGCGGATGCGACGGGAGGCTCGCGTAGATCACGCGAGCGACCCGCGGGTGCGCCTCGAGGAGTCGGGCGATGGCCGTCGCGCTTTGATGATGCCGCTGCATTCGTACGGCGAGCGTCCTCAGGCCTCGCAGCATCAGCCAACTCGCGAACGGGTCCAGGATTCCGCCCAGAAGCTCGCCCTCGAACTTGGAGAGCTTCGCGATGCGCTCCGCGGAGCCGATGACCAGCCCGGCGACCAGATCGCTATGGCCTGCGATGTACTTCGTCGCCGAGTGCGCTACCAAGTCGATGCCGAACTTGATCGGGTTCTGGAAGTACGGCGTGGCCGTCGAGTTATCGCAGATGGTGGATGCGCCGGCCGACCGGGCCAGTTCCGTGACGGCCGCAAGGTCCTGCAACTCGAAGAAGAAGCTCGACGGAGACTCGACGTAGATCAGCCGCGTGGTGGGCCGCAGGGCTTCTCGGAATCGCTCGATCTCGGTGCCGCGAACGTACGTCGTCTCGATGCCGAAGCGCGGCAGGTAGTCGCTGAACAGCGTCCGCGTGGGGCCGTAAACTGTCTCGATCGTAACGATATGGTCGCCCGATCGGACGCACGACAGGACGGCCGCCGAGATCGCCGCCATGCCGGAACCGAACGCGCGGCATGCCTCGCCGCCTTCCAGGGCGGCCGCCTTGCGCTCGAGCAGGTCCGTCGTCGGATTGGAGACGCGCGAGTAGACGTAGCGGTCCCGTCGGCCTTCGAGAAAGTGCGAGAAGCTCTCGCAGTTCGGGTAGGTAAACGTTGAGTTCTGGTACAACGGCGGCGCGGCCGCCCCCAAGTCGCGCTCGCGCTGCTCGCCGAAATGCACGCAAAGGGTCTCAAAGCCCGGTCGATTCTCAGTCGTCACCTGCTCCTCCGATGCTTCCGCTGCTCGATGGTCCTCGCTCCGGGCGGCGATCCCAACCTGATCGACCCCCGGGTTCGGGCCTTGGAACTTGCCCGCTCCCCCGCGGATGATACGTGCGGCAGAGTCGACCTGTAAACGCCGCCTTGCGGGCGCGCCGGACCGCGCGATACGCTTGTCATGGGATGTGGCCGGTTCGAGACTCGGGTGGTGCATCATCTGCCAAGTCGGTCGCGGGCGGGCTTGGCCTCGGTGGGGGTCGACGGAACTCGAAATGTGCGAAGGAGAACCATCCGCGTGATCGTCATCATCGATAACTACGACTCCTTCACCTACAACCTCGTGCAGCGGCTTGGCGAGATCGGGTTGGAGGAGCCCGGCCTTCGGCACGAGATCGTCGTGCC
>CAZERK010000176.1:0-3952 GCA_964514515.1 uncultured Planctomycetaceae bacterium | reverse complement strand
GCAAGCACTGTCCATGAGTTGGCTGAACAGAGGCCTACGCATCTGATCGTCTCCCCAGGTCCCTGCACGCCGCGAGAAGGAGGCATCAGCAACGACGCCATCAAACGCTTCTGCGGCAAGATCCCGGTCTTCGGCGTCTGTCTCGGCCACCAATGCATCGGCGATTCCTACGGCGCGACCGTCACGCGTGCGCCGCGGATCATGCACGGCAAGACCAGCGACATCCATCACGACGGCCGTACGATCTACGCCGGCGTGTCGAACCCGTTCACCGCCACGCGCTACCATTCGTTGATCGTGTTGCAGGAGACGCTTGGGCCGGATTTCGAGGTCTCGGCCTGGACGGATCAGAACGAGTGCATGGGCATCCGCCATCGCAGCGCCCCGCTCGAAGGCGTGCAGTTTCACCCGGAGAGCTTCCTGACGGTGGAAGGGTCGAGACTACTGACGAACTTCTTGAGGCTGTAGGGCGACGCCGTGAACGCCGTTGCGCTGCAACTGGCGGACGAGATCCGCGAGTTGACTGAGCGTCGTGCAGCCGGGCGACTCTCGCTCCAACCCCACAAACTGGAAGCCCAAGCCGAGACGGTCGGCGCCCTCCAGGCAGCAATGCCGGTACTGGGCTTCCAGCATCAGCGGCTTGCGATGCTCTTCGGTCGTGATTTCCACGGCAACCAAGTCGCCGACGCTCAAATTGGGGTTCTGGTCGGCCCGAATCTCGATGAGCACGCCGCCGGCGGAGATGTTGCTCAGTCGGCCTGCGCAGAGCACCCAAGATGCCTCGTCGTTCACGGGTAAGCCGCCTTCGCGAACGCGCACGGCGATGAAGCGATCCTGCGGGATCACGACGCGCTGGTAGGCTCGGCGTTGCAGTTCCCGCAAGGGGCCGATCAGGCGGAGGATCGCCGCGTCTTGCCCGACGGGTCCGGGGCGACATGCGTCCGCCGTCTGCCAGACGACGACCTTGGCCATGAAGATGCATTTCTTGTGGCCTCGGCGGAAGGAGACGCCCACCTCGTCACCGGGATGCGGAACGGCCGCTTCCGCTCCCGCGCGGGCGTAGTCGGGATACGCAATTTCGAGCAGCCCCTCGGCTGGATCGCATCGCAGGAGTCGTGAGCGTAGCGTGTGCCAGCCGTCAGCGACCGCCAGAGACAGCACGAGGTCGGTGTGTCGCTGCTCGGCCCATCGAAGCACCGAAGACTGCGATTTCTCGTCAAGAACGGTTGCCCGCGTCATAGCCCGATTTCCACGTGCGTTTGGGCCGATAGGTGCGTCTCCAGGAGCTGCTTCAGAGCAGCGACCTGTCCGGCGGCGTCCATGCTCCGCACGAATTGCAGCCCAAGGATCGTATGGCCTGGACTCGCCGGGGTCCGATTCATGATCGTCGCGTCCATCCGAAACGGCTCGGCGCGCCCCGGCAGTCGGAATTCCGTTTGAAGGCTGGCGCCGCCCTCCCCGATGACCGCGGCGGTCGAATCCTCCACGCGGCAGGCCATGCCGTCGGCGCTGATGTTGAGCAGCGCGGCCCGACACCTGTGCGTGGCGTTCGCGTCGCGCCACGTCAATTCGACGGTCGAAGACGGCGCCGGCTTGGCCCGCAGGAAACGCCGACGCTCGGTGAACTCGATCTCGCTGGGCCGGGAAACGCCCAGGACCCGTCGCTCGCCCCACGCGGGAACGGCCGTCACGATTGCCAAGAACCGAAACTGCCGCTCGCCGTGAACGACGACCTCGCATTCCTGATCAGCGAGCTTATCGATCGCGTCGGAAACGGGGGTCTCCAGTTCGATCATGATGGTACGGTCGTCACCGGAAACCAAGAAGCCCGACGCCCGTTGCTGCGCTATCGACCGGAACGCCAGCGTCGCGCGCGACTGTATCCGCAGCGCGGACTCCAGCGCACGCATCTGGGGTTCCAGGCAGCAGGCGTGCTCGGGCGTCATTCTGATATCGCCGCTCCATGACAGGCCGCCATGACCGCTTCGAGGTCTGGCGTTCCGTGGTCAGATAACGTAGATCCGCGGCCGAGCGGATGGCTTCGCTCCGTCGCTTCGTTCTCGGCTTGGCGCCGGACAGACTTGACCTTGGTCTGTTGCGATGAGCAAAGCGACGGCAGGACCAGAGCGGTATGAACCTCGATGCGTCGGCGCTCTCATACGGGCCGTGGGATTTCCACCCGTGAGCAGTCCGCGAAGCGTACCCGTCTCGCGTGCGCACCGGAAGCGGGAGAGCGGCGGCGGCGTGGGTCCCGCTGACCGATAACGCTCGTGCGCCGAGGCCTGCCGAACCGCCCCCAGCATCGCAAACGGTTCGAGCGATCGCGCGGAACGATGCGGCGACAGAAACGTCAGTCCGCGGCCCTGATACGTGCGAGGTCCACCTCGCGCCCGAGGACGACCAGAACGTCGTCGTCCGCCAGCACGTCCGTCGGGTCAGGCATGAAGTCGTATTCCTCTCTTCCGCCTTTCTTGATCGCCAGGACCAGGAGGCGATAGACGCTCCGCAGGTCGCTTTCCTTGAGCGTCTTGCCCGCGAGGTGATCCGGCGTGGCGATCTCCATGATGCGGTACTCGCCGGCGAGCGGGAAGTAGTCCAACAGACTCGGGAACGCGATGCGGGTGGCGGTTCGCTCGGCGGTCTCGCGCTCCGGAAAGATGACTTCATGAGCTCCCACGGCTCTGAGGATGCGAGCGTGGTCCTCGTTGACGGCCTTGGCGCGGATGTGCTTCACGCCGATCTGGCCGAGATGCAGCGTGCAGAGGATGCTGGCCTCCATGCTCTCGCCCAGGCTTACGACGGCCTCGTCGATCGAAGGCGTGAGGATGGACTGCAGCGTATCGAGGCTCTTGGCGTCGCCGACGATCGCTCGATGCACCTCGTCGCGGAGTTCCGCCACGAGGGCCTCCCGCCGGTCCAGAGCCAACACCTCGCATTTCAGTTCCGTGAGCTTTCGGGCCAGATGCGTCCCGAACTGCCCCAGCCCGATGACAACGACTTGCTTTCTCATGTTGCACCCGTACCGGCCGTGCGACAGGCGACGACCCGACGTGAGCCGACCACCCCCACGTCAGCACCTGCGCGCCGGGCCGATCAACCTACCGCACCGTCTCGGTTTTGTCGAAGAGCCCGCGGATGAGGGACGGTGATAGAGCGCCCAGGCGATCGACGAGGCAGTCGGCCGTTGCCAGGGCGGCTGCCGGATGCGTGCCCGTCAGAGCGACGGCCTTCATGCCGGCCCGTCGGGCGGCCTCGACACCAACGGGTGCGTCTTCCACAACCGCACAGGCCTGCGGCGCCAAATCCAGCTTCTGGGCGGCTCGAAGGAAGACCTCGGGGTCCGGCTTGCCGTGATGGACGTCCGCGCCTGTTACGCGGGCAGACATGAACCGCGTCAGTCCGAGTTCGTTCCAAACGAGATCGACGTTCTCGGGCGGCCCCGACGAGCCGACGGCCAGGCGAAAGCCGGCGGCGTGCAACTGCCGCAGCAGCTCGATCGCGCCCGGCATGACCGGCACGGCCCCGCGGATCAGGTCTCGGTAAATCGCCTCTTTCCGGTCGTCAAGAAGGCGGACCTCCTCGGGATCGTTGACGCCGAACAGCACGTGGATGATGTCGCGGCTGGTGCGGCCGAACGTCGCGCTGAATTGCTCGTCCGTGACCGTCTCATGGCGTTGGGCCGCCAGGATTCGCCAGCTTTGAAGGTGTGCGTCGCGGCTATCGACGAGCACGCCGTCCATGTCGAAGATGACGCCGAGGTTCGGGCTCATGCGTGTATGACGGGGCGTGTTTCCCCGCCGGTGCCAGGTCGGGAGACGCGATCTGCATGACCTGCGCACGAAAGAGGCGCCGCACCTGCGGCGCCGTTGCTTTGTGTTAGTTGGGCGGCGTTGCCCGTACGCCTTCCGGAGTCCGACGCTTGCCCGTTTTCAGTGCCGCGCGTTGGCCTGGT
>CAZERK010000175.1:0-6999 GCA_964514515.1 uncultured Planctomycetaceae bacterium | reverse complement strand
GGGGCGCAGGAGAATACGATCCTGAGCTGCGAGGGCCTGCGCGCCCGCGGGCACGAGGTCTTCCTGTTGAGCGGGCCGACCGTCGGGCCGGAAGGGTCGCTCGTCGATCGGGCTCGCAGCGGCGGCTACGGCTTCGAGGAACTGCCCGACCTCGTTCGGCAGGTCAGCCCCCTGCGAGATCGGCGGGCCTTGCGTGCGATGCGCCGACGGTTCGAGGCCCTGCGGCCGGACGTCGTGCACACGCATTCCAGCAAGGCGGGCGTTCTCGGCCGGATCGCCGCGCACCAGGCCCGCGTGCCGACGATCGTACATACGATCCACGGCATGAGCTTCAACCGGACGCAGGGCCGGCTCGTGCGTACGCTCTATGCCGCCGCCGAGCGGTATTGCGCCGGACGGTGCCACGCGATTGTCAGCGTCGCCGACGCCATGACGCGGCAGGCGCTGGCCGCGGGGATCGGCCGACCGGCGCAGTTCGAGACCATCCGCAGCGGCATGGTCGTCGAGGCCTTCGACCCCTCGTCGTGCGAGGGGAGCGCCTTGCGTCGCAGCTGGGGGGGTGGGGGCCTGACTGCATCGTCGTGGGTACGGTGGCCCGGCTGTTCTTCAACAAGGGCTACGAACAACTGATGGCGATCATGCAGCGGGCGCTGGCGCGGGAGCCGTCGCTCCGGTTCGTCTGGATCGGCGACGGCGCCGCCCGGCAGACCTACGAGGCTGAACTGGCCCGGCGCGGCCTCCGCGATCGCGTCGTGCTGACCGGCCTCGTGCCGCCCGGCGAGATGCCGCGACTGCTCGCCGCCGTGGACGTCCTGGCTCATACGTCGCAATGGGAGGGCCTTCCCAGGGCGGTCGTACAGGCGTCGCTCATGGAGAAGCCCGTCGTCAGCTTCGCCATCGACGGGGCGCCGGAGGTCGTGATTCCCGGCGAGACGGGCGAGCTGGCCGACCTGACGGATTTCGCTGCCTTTGCCGACGCCTTGGTCATGCTGGCCCGCGAGCCCGCTCGAAGGTCCGCGTACGGCCGAGCGGGACGCCGGCGGTGCCTGGGGGAGTTCGACCATCGCCAGATGGTGCAGAAGCTGGAGCAGTTGTATCGGCGGCTCGCTTCGCCGCACGACTGATGATGCCCCTGCCGCAGCAAGCCGACATCCTTAATATGCGCAAGCTGCGTCCGCATAACTCTGGCGCCTTCCTGCGCGCCGTCAACCGCTCCGGCGCCGCTCTGTTCTGCGCAGCCGCCATCCTCGCGTGCCTCGTGGCGGGCGCTTCCTGCACGCCGAATCGTGACGTAGGCGTCCTGCCGCAGACGCGGGCGGAGGGGCCCTCGGCGCCGATCGAGTCGTCCCGGAAGCCGCCGGACGAGACGGCCGTCTTTCGACGCGACGATCCCACGATCCGCCTCAGCGGCGCAGTCAACGAGATCATCGCCTTCGAGTTCGTTCTTTCCGCGGCCGAGGGACAGGCCGTCGGGCTGGAGCTGTCGGCCGGCGACCTGGCCGGGCCGATCGTCATCCGCGCCGACGCCGTGCGGTTGTATCGGCATTGGCCGGTCGTGATCGAGCGGTTTCCGAATTGGTTCCTGCGGTCACGCGGCCTCAACGAGCCTCGCGAGTTCCCCGACGTGCTGGTGCCCGTGACGGCGCCGCACGGCGGTCAGCCGTTCAATGTCCCGCCGGGCGGGAAGTTGCCGATCTGGATTGAGATCGCCATCCCCGAGTTCGCCGAGCCGGGCGTCTATCACGGCGGCATCGACGTCCGCGACAGCGCCGGCCGGACGAACCGAACGCCGATCGAATTGACGGTCCGCGACATCTACCTGTCGCCCGACGACGCGATTCCGATCCCGGCGAGGGTGCGGCTCGGGCCGCTGTTGGCGTCGCACACGTCGCTGGATCCTTCCAACATCCGACTAGCCCTGACGGATCCGGAAGCCCGGCGCGTGCTCCTGCGAGCGTTCGAGATGCTGCACGAGCAC
The DNA here is from genome assembly GCA_964514515.1 of uncultured Planctomycetaceae bacterium. Taxonomy (GTDB): domain Bacteria; phylum Planctomycetota; class Phycisphaerae; order UBA1845; family UTPLA1; genus CAZERK01. The sequence goes on along the minus strand of CAZERK010000175.1, from coordinate 5,021 downwards.
GGGCTCTCGCCCTACACGGACGACGTTCGTCCGCTGCTGAGCCAGGACATGGACGGCAAGGCCGTCCTCGATTGGTCGCAGTACGACGACTTCTGCGGGCCGTTGATCGACGGCAGCGCATACGCGGACCGCCGCCCGGCCTACGCCTGGCCCTTGCCCGTCGATCTTCTTCAGCCGGAACCGGTCTACTACGGCGGCATGCAGTCCGCCGCGTACGCCGCCGTCTTGAAGGACTGCCTCGGGGCGGCCTGCGAGCATTTCGCGGAGCACGGTTGGCTCGGACGGGCGTTCGTCCAGACCGAGCCGCTCGTCTGCCGCGACCCTCGACCGACTGACGCGGACACGATCCGGCAGTTCACGACGATCATGCGTCTGGTCGATGGCACGCTCCCGTTTGTCTCGACGCTGATCCCTCAGCCGATGGCGCCGTTCGGCTGGTCTGAGCATCGCTACGAGGATTTGTCGGGCGAGGTCGGCATCTGGGCGCCCCCCGGCCGCTATTCGCATCCGTCGACGGCCCAACGCCTCCGCACGTTGGGGAAGCGGTTTTGGCTGGTGCCCGACCGTCCTCCGTTCAGCGGGACCATCGCCGTTGAGGCGTTGCCGGTGCAGGCCCGCAGTCTTCCGTGGCAAGCCTTCATGCAGCAGCAGGACGCGATCCTCCTTCCCGCCGTGACGAATTGGCCGCCGGAAATCCTGGACGAGCCGATTACGGATCGCCGCCAGACCAGCGACGCCTGGCTGCTGTATCCCGGCAAGCTGTTCGGCCTGGATGAGCCGGTGCCATCTGTGCGTCTCAAGCAGTTGCAGCTTGGCATGCAGGATTACCAATACCTCCGCCTCCTGGAGCGCAACGGCAGAGGCGAGACGGCCCGACTGCTGGGCGGCTCGTTGATTAAGGCGTCCGGTACCGACGCGTACGGCGACAACTATCAGGACGCTCTCTTCGGCCGGCTCGCCGAAGTCGCCGAGTCGTGGGAACTGGCTCGTCACCTGCTCGAAGAGGAGGTTGCCTTCACGGTGAGCCCCGAGCCTGACAAGGTCATGGATCCCGCCGTCAATCGGGCGACTTGGGCGAAGTTCCTCGGCGCAACTCGAACCCTCCGGCTCTGGTCTGAGTCTGCCCGGCTGACCTTCGACGAACGATCGAAGGAAGGCGGGATGCTGGCCGCCTTCGAGGTGGCAGTCCGTAGCGAACTGCGAACGCCGCTCGTGGGCCAACTGAGCTTCTCCAACTTGTCGCCGGGCTTTCGCAGCGTGAGCGATATCGTCCGCGTCGGGCCGATCGAGGAGATGGGGCTCGTTCGCAAGCAGATTGTGGCGGGCGTGCCCGGACTGCCGCAATGCGATCTGGACGGGCACCTCCTGTTTGAAATCCTCCTGGACGCCGGAACGACGGGCCGCGTCACCGCGACGGGTACGTTGTCCGTCGTACGCGCAGTTCCCGCGGCCGGTCCGATCGTCGTCGACGGCGACCTCAGCGACTGGCTGCCGAGCGAGGGAAACACCGTCGGCGACTTCCGCCTGATCAACGGTCGTGGCGACGGTGTGAAGCCCGGCGAGCGAGCTTCGAGCCAAACCGTTTGCTTTGTCTGTCAGCACGACGGGCATCTCTGCATCGGTCTTCATGCGGCGACGCCGAGGGATCTCGCGGAGACGGAGGAACGCCCCCACCGCTTCAGCAACGTTTTGGCTTACGAGGACCTGATGCCGATCGGAGCAGACCTCGTGGAAATCTTGATCGATCCGACCAACACGGGCACGCAAAGCGGCGACCTGTACTACATCGTGCTGCAATCGACGGGCGATCCCGTCTTCCAACGCGGCGTGCCGACGCAACCGCCCATCGGCCCGTGCGAGCCTTGGCCGGGGCCGTTGCCCAGCTACTGCGTGGCGACGACCGAATACGGTTGGTCCGCGGAAGTCTCCATCCCGATCGACGGCTTCGGGCCGCAGGCAGCCAAGAACCTGATCTGGGGTTTCAACGTCGCGCGGCTGGAGCCCCAACGCGGCGAGTACTCCAACTGGGCGTGCGCTCCGCGCTACTGCTACGATCCGCGCACGCTTGGAAACCTCGTCTGGTCAACCGATCCCCCAGCGGACTCGGGCCCGCCTGCTCCATGAGCTTCGGTATCGTTATCGCGGCGCTGCTCGCGGAGCTGCTCGGCGCGGAGGCGTCGGCGAGCAGCAACCAGAGCGACGCCGACGAGCAGAGCCCCCAGAAGCGGCAATCCGTATGCCAACGCCCATCGTCGACCGGCGGACGTGATGACATCTGACGTCATCACGAGCAACACAGCTCCGGCAACCCCCGGGACGAAGACGGGCCGGTCCCGACGCGAACTGCCGAGCGGACGCGCCAGACAGGTGAAAAGCGTCGCGATCGAGAAGACAAGTACGCAGAAATGCGACGTCCACGTGTAGCCCGACAGGGCGAGCGTCACCGGCGCGACGAGCGACCATTCAATGCTGAAGGCGAGCGGATCGGCGAGCGGCAACGGACCACGGCAAGCCCAGGCGAGCGCGGCCAGAAGCGCCACGGCGACGACACGCTGCACCCACGTGATCGCATGGTCGTTCAGGTCAACCGGCGCGATGGGGGCCTCGTCGGGCGCCCATTCCGAACGGCCCAGCAGGCGGTTCGAAACGGCTGCAAAGGACTGATTGATGCTGCTGGAGTTGATATGGCCCGCTGTGACGAACGAGCGCACGACGTGGCCGTGCCATCGAACGAGTAAGGTGTGGGTCTGCTGAGGCGGAAGAACGAGCAGCGGCACGCTTTCCAAGGCGAGGACCGCCCCTATCACGAAACCGCCGACGGCGCACCAACGCCGCTTGTACAACAGGTAAACGGCCCAAAGCGCGGGCGTTAGCTTGATACAGGCGACGGCGGCCAGCACAAGCCCGCTTAACCAAGGGCGCCGGGAGAACAGCAGCCAGGCCGCTAGCGTTACGCCGCAGGCGATGAAGAGGTTGAGGTTGCCATGCGAGAGGTCGGAGAAGATGAATCGCAGGCTGACGATGACCGCAAGCAGCTTCGCCCAAAACGGCAACGGACCCGCCCGAGCGAGCAGGTTCCAGGCCAAGGCGAAGATGCCGATCGCGCACGCGTACTTTGTGCCTTGCCACAAGATAGCGGCCGCGGTCGGCGGAAGATGAGTCAACGGCCGCAGCAGGACGAGGAAGAACGGCGGGTACAAGTAGTCGGGATGGTCGTCGTAGAGCCGGTCGTCTAGGCCGAGTTCCGCGGCGTAGGGGAGCCATCGCTTGAGCGTCGGCTTACGGTCTTCCATGCTCCGTAGGAACGACCACGTATTGACGCTACAGACCGCCAGTAAGATCAAAACGAAAGCGGCTTTCGCTCGGGGGCTGTCGAGGCGGTGCGTCAGTTGGGCGGCGTTCGGCATGGGGACCCGTCGTTGAACGCATCTTGCGTTCGTCCTGGCAGAAAAAGGTGTCAGGAATCGTTTCTTGATGACGCCTTCTCCACCGTTTTCAAAAAACGATTCCTGACACCTTTTTCCACCCGCGTCATGAGAACACCGCTGGCAGCTTGCGCTTCAGAATCTTGCCCGTCGGTCCGCGCGGCAGGTCAGCCGAGATCACGATCCGCCGCGGCACCTTGTACCCTGCGATCCGGCCGCGGCAGAACTCGCGAAGGCCGATCTCCGTCGCTTCGGCGCCCTCCAACAACGAGACGAACGCGGCGACGACCTCGCCGCGCGAGGCGTCCTTCAGCCCGACCACCGCGGCTTCGTTAACCGCCGGGTGCTCCTCCAGCACGGTCTCCACCTCGCGCGGGTACACGTTCTCGCCGCCGACGATAATCATCTCCTTCTTGCGCCCGGTAATCGCGATGAAGCCTTCGGCATCGACCGCGCCCATGTCGCCGGTCCTGTACCATCCATCAGGCGAGAGGACTTCGCGCGTCTCGGCCTCCTTGCCGTAATAGCCTTTCATCACGATCGGGCCGCGAATCCAAAGCTCGCCGACTTCGCCGGGCGGCAGCGCAGCGCCGCTGTCGCCAAACGCCTGGACGGTCACGCCGGGAATCGCCTCGCCCACGGTCCCGGGGCGATTCGACCACGGCACGTTGAGGCTGACGACGGGCGACGCCTCCGTCATCCCGTAGCCCTCGATGATGGCCACGCCGAAACGGTCCGCAAAGCCCTGGAACGTAGCCGGCGGCAGCGCCTCGCCGCCGCTGACGGCATACTCGATCGACGCGAGGTCGCCGCCCCCGCCTTGCTTGGCTCGGAGCATCGCCGTGTACATGCTGGCGATCATGATCGCCACGTTGCTGCGCCGGCTGCGAATCGTGTCGATGACCGTCTGCGCCTGAAAACGCGGAACGTAGTCGACGGACGCGCCCAACGATACGGGTAACAGCAACAGCGTCGTCAGGCCGAAACTGTGAAACTGCGGCAGGACGCCGACGAAACGGTGCTCCGCCTTCAACCGGGCTTTCTGCACGCTGGACTCGATGTCGCTCCGTAGGTTCTCGAACGTCTGGCAAACGCCCTTGGGCAGGCCGGATGTCCCCGACGTATAGAGCAGGACGGCTGTCTCCTGCGGATTCACGCGAGGCGCCGGCGGCGTTCGACGCAGACGTTGCAGGACCATCTCTCGCTTCAAGGGGAGGTCTTCGACGTAGATCACCTTGACCGGCAGCGACTCCGCCAACTGCCTGAAATGCTTGATCGTGAAGACGACATCCAGGCCCGAGTCGGCGACGATCGCGGCCAGTTCGCCCGGCTGCAACAGGAAGTTCAAGGGAACGGGGACCCGGTTCGCCCACAGCACGCCGTAGAGCGTCCCGGCAAAAGCGCAGCTCGACGGCAGCATCAGCCCGACGTGATGTCGGCTCGTCGCCCGTTCAACCTGCCGCCGCATGACTACGGCCAGGCGGACAAGATTGGCATAGTCCAGCGAGCGGACGGGATCGGCGACGGCCGCCAGGCGGCGCCCCATGAGTCGACGGGCCTCCTCGGCATCGCCGCGGCGCAACGCCTCCAGGAGGC
>CAZERK010000174.1:1494-7013 GCA_964514515.1 uncultured Planctomycetaceae bacterium | reverse complement strand
CTCCGGCCCGCATGGCGCGCCGCGTCACGAGCGAGCGTCTGAACGTCGCCCGCATGGCGACCTCCTGCGAACCGAGGCGTCGCTGCGCGTCGCCCAACGCCTGCCAGACGCCGCGGCCTTGTCGCACGATCGTGGCAAGTTCGTCGGGGTCGGCCGAGACGGCGTGGTCCCAGCCTTCCATCTTCTTGTCGAGCGTGAAATGCTTTTCGATGAGGCAGGCGCCCACGGCTACGGCCGCGATGGGGCAGCCGATGCCGAGCGTGTGGTCGCTGAAGCCGACGGGCACGCCGAACGTCTCCGACAGCATCGGGATGTTCCGCAGGTTGACGGCGGCGAATTCCGGCGGATAGAGCGAGACGCAATGCAGCAGCACGATCTGGTCGTTGCCGTCGGCGCGGATCGTCTCCAACGCCCGATCGATCTCGGCCAGCGTGGCCATGCCGGTCGACACGATCATCGGCCGCCGCTTTCGGGCGACGTGCCGCAGGAAGGGCAGATGGTTGATCTCGCCGGAGCCGATCTTGAAAAAGGCGGCGCCGAGGTTCTCGAGCATGTCCGCCTCGGCAATGGAAAAGGGCGTCGAGCAGAAGAGGACGTCGCGGGTCTCGCAATGCTCCTTCGCCTCCGCGTGCTCCGCGGCGCCGAGCCGGTAACGATCGACTTGATCGAGGAGTTCGTGCTGACCGGCGTACTCGCTGGCGGCGAGCAGATTCGCTGCGCTGTAGGCCTGGAACTTGACGCAATCCGCGCCGGCATCGACGGCGGCGTCGATCAACCGTCGACAGAGGTCCATGTCGCCGTTGTGATTCGAGCCGATCTCGGCGACGAACAGCGGCGGGCGTCCGACTCCGACGGATCGGCCTCCCAGGTTGACGACATCCGGCATGACGGCGTTCTCCGTGGGCGACGGTCGCTCCCGTTACGCGCGCTGCTCGAGTTCGACGTTGCGGCAGAACGGCGCGATTCGATGGCAAGACGGCGTCCCCGTTTCGCCTGCCCAGGAGCCATCGTCGCGGCAGAACTGGGTCTTCTATTAGCGAGAAGGCGACCTTGTCGCGGCTTCCTCAAGCCCGTTGTTGGCGTACAACGACGCGCCGCGTATGCGGCAGCTCGGCGTTCCGTCGGCATTGGTTTCCGCCTCTCTCAATTTCGGCTGGCAGGCGCGGACGGGTTGATTCGGGCCGTCGCATTTCGTGCAGCGGCCTTGAAGCCGTCTTGTTCCGTTGAAAAGCCGTAGCATCGATCTCCGGAAGGAGGCCGCAAACGGACCTCAATTCCCCAAGATCGTGATCAGGCCGTTCCCCGCCTGGAGCTCGATCTGCGGGCCACCGCTGTTGAGCGTGGCGGTGAGGGAATTGAGCGTCTGCGTGACGTCGCTCACGTCGTCGAAGCCGCTTGACGAGAACACGACGGTTCCTTTGTCAGCCTCAGCGATGACGTACGCATCGAGGTCTGCCGGCGCGCTCAGCGCGATTTGCCCGTTCGTGACGCCGCATTGAATCTCCTCGCTGGAGGCGAGGCTGAGGATGTCGACCGAGATCGCCCCGTTCTCCACGACGGCGTCCAACGAGCCCTCGTGGTCGCTGACCTCCACCTGGCCGTCCGTCGTGCGCACGGTCACGTCACCCGTGGACTCGAGCACGCGCACCGTGCCGTTCTCGACGGTCAGCACGCCGGTGGAATCGAGGCCCGTCACGCGAATCGCGCCGTTCTTCTGGACAATCTGCAGATCGCAGTCGGGCGGCAGCGTGATGACGAGTCTCACGACGGCCACCTGCTGGCCGAGGAAGATGCTCGTCACATCCATGGAGTCGGCCGAGACGTCTGCGGTGAAGTTGTTCTCGTCGTCCGTCGCACCCTCCGGACACGGCGCATCGATCGTCAAGGTGTTGTTGAGGAGGTTGGGCTCGGTAATCGTCACGGTGATGCTGTCCAGCAGCGTGTCGGCGGTCGTCTCATCCGTCGCGTAGGCCACGCGCGTCATCTTGATTGTCGCCTTCGTCGCATCGGGATCCACGGTGACGCGCGTGCTTCCGTTGTCGTTGTTCACGACGACCACCGCGCCGTCCGACAGGGTTACGGACTGCGTACGGGTCGCGTCCGCGGACGCCGGCTTGACGAACAGGAAGCTGAGATCGAAGCCGTCGCAGGCAGCCAAGAAGCTCAAGGCCAGACACAACACGACGCCGACGGGCTTGTTCCACAACGTTCGCATGATTCTCCCTCCGCTAACAGACACGAGGTAGGACCGGTCAGGCAGGTTTCACGACCGCGACTTTGCGGTCGGCGGGATGCGGCGAATTCCCCTCGCACCGCAATCTACCTGACTCATAGCCACGCGATTGTGAAAGGAAGATGAAACGCGGTTCGCGTCTTTTGAGTCTGAAAGCTGAGCCGCGAGGGACAACCGGACGTGTGCGGAACCCGCGACGAGAGCCTGGCGGCTTGGGTACGTGGTTGCCACGGCGGAGAGGGATCAGGCACCGCCGCGCGAACACAAATTACGGACTTGCGGACCTCCATGCTCCCGTGCGACGAGTCGATATCTGAGGCAGCGTCAAACCGACCGGAACGGGCTGCGGTTTGCAGCGTCTCGATAATGAGAGGTCTTGTCATGACGAGTATCGATAGCGTGAACGGATCGGGCACGGGACTGACTTTATTGCAGCAGTTATTGGAGCTCCAGCGTACTGACACGGACAACACGTCGTCCGGCCGCGTCGGGCGCGGAGGCGATTCCAAGCGGCTGGGCTTCGATGCCAAGCTTGGTGAGGCGGCGGTCGCGGCCGGCCTGGACGCCGATTCGCTGAGCGACGTGCGGGATGAAATCGAGTCTGCCATCGCCGCTGCGAAAGAGACGGCCGGCGACGCCTCGGACCCAGGACAGGCCATTCGTGAGGCCATCGACGGCGTGCTGGAGAAGCATGGCGTCGATCTGGAGAAGTTCCGAAGCGAGCTTCAGGCGGGCATGGGAGCAGGAGGCACGCCTCCAGCCGGTCCGCCTCCGACCGGCGGTCCGCGGGGTGCGCAGTCTGAATCGGCGTTCGACGAAGCCGCGATCGCAGCCGGCTTGGATTCTGATTATCTCGATGAACTGCACGAGAAGATCAATTCCATCATCGACGAGGCCATGTCGAATTCGGATGACGAGACGGACGCGCGTCAATCGATCCAGAGCGCGATCGACAGCCTTCTGGAGGAATACGGCGTCAATCTTGACGAGTTCAAGAGTCAGATGCAGTCCGGCATGAGCGGCACGCAGGGTTCGCTCCCGCTCCTCGACGAGCAGGCGTAGGCGGTCTCTTGCCAACTCGGGCATGATCGTTGACGTGCCGGGCGTTCCAGACGAGCGTCCGGCACGTCACGTTGAAGCGACCTGGGAGAGCACCGAAGCGGCTTCCGTCCTGCACGCGCGACGATATGCCCCAGGCGCCGTGCCCGACCATCGCGAAAAAGCCTTGCTGAAGGCCGCCGTCGTTTCATAGCCCACGCGGCCGGCGATCTCCTTCAATTCGAATTGGCCGCGACGGAGCAAGCAACTGGCCCTCTGCATCCGCCAGTTCGTCAGGAATTCCAGCGGCGGTTTGCCGGTCAGGGCCGTGAAGCGCGCCGAGAACGTGGAACGCGCCATGGCCGCTTCCCTGGCGAGCAGCCCAACAGTCCACCGGTATTCCGGATGAGCGTGCATCAGCTTGATGACTCGGCCGATGAAAGGATCCCCGACGGCGATCAACCAAGCCGTGCGGTCTTGGGGCAAGTCCGCCAGGTAGCTTCGCACCAGCTTCAGGAAGAGAACGCGCTCGAGTTGGTCGAGCACAAGGTGCTTGCCAGGCGCTTCGCTCTTACATTCCAAATTGAGGAGGCTCAGGACGTGGTCGGCGTACTGCAGTACCTCGTGTTGACTCGCCGGCACGTGAAGAACCGCTGGAAGGAGGGTTTGCAGCAGGTTCCCCCTCAAGCCCTCCACGCGCAGGCAGCCGCAGAACATCCTCGTTGCGACTCCGCCCCCGCCGTAAACCAACGTGTCTCGTTGCTCGAAATGGTGCGGTTTCAGCAGCGTCTGAATGGGCGTCAAAGGGCTGTCCGCCCGATCCCGCAGGCCGTGCGCGTGTCCTTCCATGACCAGGATCAGATCGCCGGCCGTCGCCACGATCTGGTCGTCACGCCCTTCGACCTCCAATCGGCAGCCGTTCTGCAAGACGACGTACAGCCATCCCACGCCGGGCGTCATTCGAATTCCCCAGGGAGCCGTTAGCTCAAAGAGGCCGGGGTTCCATGCGTGGACGTCGAGGCACTCGAGCGCGTCCGACCAGGGATCCTGCGTCCGGGCGCCCGGCAGCGGAAGGTTGTGCGAAACGAGCGGGGGCTCTGTCGTGGTCGGCATGGTTCTTATCGCAGCGAGGCGTCCATCGTGATGGAATCCCGCGGACGGCGAAGGCTTGGATGTCAGGTGCTTGACGTCACCGCGCGATTTCGGGCGGGTTTCTTCGTCTCGGCGTCGCGCCCGACGGACGCCCATCCGCCCATCGCTCAATCCGGTCTCACCATCATGCCGGGTCAGGCGGCCTCCGGGCATGAGGGGCTCGCGCATCTCTCGGACCCACGCATGACATCAGTGCGCTTGTACAGGTAGTCCGATGAAACGAAGATGAAGCATGTATGAAGCGAGAATGAACCGGGGCGCCGTAGCAATCAAGAGGAGCTGCGTCCCCTTAAGCTCGGCGCGGCTGCGCGCAAGCCTGCTGGGCGAGGTCGCGCGTGCTCCCCCGGTCCGGAGTTATCGGCCATCTGGAGGCCGGATTCGGGCGCGAGAATGCGACCGGTCCAGGCGAAGGGAAGCCGTGCGAACGACTTGCTTGAAATAGCACCGGTATGGTACTATATTGCCGAAGGAGGAGGCGGGAGCCCGGCAGTCAACGTCGGCGAGGGTTAAGCGGGATCATGCTACAGCTTACGAAGAGGACCGACTACGCCATCCTGGCGCTCAGCTACATGGCCCGGCAGCCGGAGGCTCGGTGCTCGGCGCGAGAGATCGTCGAGCAGCATCATGTATCGGCCTCGCTGTTGATGAACGTCCTCAAGACGTTGTGCCAGCGGAACCTCGTCAGCTCGACGCGCGGCGCCAAGGGCGGCTATATGTTGGCGGCGCCGCCGGAGCGGATCAGTCTGGCGGAGATCATCGGGATCATGGAAGGGCCGGTCAGCTTCGTGCGATGCGCCAAGAAGTTCGAGAACGGCAAGCAGCCATGCGAGATGATGGGCACGTGCCCGGTCTCTCGGCCGGTGCGGAAAGTGCATCGCCAGCTCAATGAGTTCTTGAAGAAGGTGACGTTGGCGCAGATCGCCTTTGACGAGGACTACGGCTGGCGGACGAGGGCACCGTCCAGAGCGAGAAACGCGGTTGGCTGACGCTGACCCAACCCTCTCCCCCGCGGGGGAGAGGGCGAGGGTGAGGGGGCGAAGCTGCGATCGGGTCGGCGGGCCCGCCCCCCCCCCCCCGCCGCGGCAGGGGGGCGGGG
>CAZERK010000174.1:839-1484 GCA_964514515.1 uncultured Planctomycetaceae bacterium | reverse complement strand
GCCCACGCGGGGGGCCTGCCGCGCACCCCCCCCGCCCCCGGGGGGGGGTGGGGGGGTGGGGGCGGGGGCGAAGCTGCGATCGGGTCGGCTGACCCTCACCCCGACCCTCTCCCTGGAAGGGAGAGGGGCCAGAGAACGGAATCGCACGCCTGACTTGAGCGCGTGCGTGAGAGCGAAACGGAGTCTGTTGATATGAACCTGCCGATCTACATGGACTACAACGCGACGACGCCGGTCGATCCGCGCGTCTTGGAGGCCATGCTACCGTATTTTCAGAACGCCTTCGGCAACGCCGCGAGCCGCAGCCACGCGTTCGGCTGGGAGGCGGAGGCGGCGGTCGAGAACGCCCGGTCGCAGATCGCCGCGGCCATCGGGGCGACGGCGAAGGAGATCATCTGGACCAGCGGGGCCACGGAGTCGAACAACATCGCGATCAAGGGCGCGGCGTGGATGTATCGTGAGAAGGGCAACCACGTCATCACGCAGGCGACGGAGCACAAGGCGGTGCTTGACCCGGCCAAGTACCTCGAACAACAGGGCTTCGATGTGACGATCCTGCCGGTGGATAAGTACGGCATGGTCCGGCCGGAGCAGGTGCGCGAGGCGATCACGGATCGAACGATTCTCGTGTCGATCATGCACGGC
>CAZERK010000174.1:360-829 GCA_964514515.1 uncultured Planctomycetaceae bacterium | reverse complement strand
ACGATCCAGCCCATCGGCGAGATCGGGTCAGTTTGCAAGCAGCGCGGCGTCCTGTTCCATACCGACGCCTGCCAGACGTTCGCCAAGTCGCCGATCGACGTGGAGGCGATGGGGATTGACCTGTTGAGTTGCTCGGGACACAAGATTTACGGGCCCAAGGGCGTCGGGGCGTTGTACGTGCGACGCAAGGGGCCTCGCGTCCGGTGCGAGCCGGTCATCCACGGCGGCGGCCACGAACGCGGCATGCGAAGCGGGACGCTCAACGTGCCGGCGATCGTCGGGATGGGCAAGGCGGCCGAGATTTGCGTGCAGAACCAGGCCGAGGAGATCGCGCGCGTCGCGCTGTCGGCCTCGCTAAAGCGCCTGTACCTTGCGCTTGCCGACGATCTCACCGGCGCGGTCAATGCGCAGAATCCCAAGGCAATACAAGGCTGAACGGCCCAAAACGTGACCAAATCTAATACAATTT
>CAZERK010000174.1:0-350 GCA_964514515.1 uncultured Planctomycetaceae bacterium | reverse complement strand
GGCCACCCGACGCAGCGCATTCCGAACAACCTGAACGTGAGCTTCCTGTACGTCGAGGGCGAGTCGCTGATGATGGGCATCAACGACGTCGCGGTGAGCTCCGGTTCGGCCTGCACGAGCGCGTCGCTCGAACCCAGCTACGTGCTCAAGCCCCTGGGCGGCGGCGACGACCTGGCGCACAGCTCGATCCGGTTCTCGCTGGGCCGGTTCACGACGGAGCAGGAAGTCGACTATGCCGTCGAGCGGCTCTGTTCGAGCGTGGAGCGGCTCCGGGCGATGAGCCCGCTGTACGAGATGGCCCAGGAGGGAATCGATCTGAGCAAGGTACAATGGGCGGCGCACTAAATCAC
>CAZERK010000173.1:0-7022 GCA_964514515.1 uncultured Planctomycetaceae bacterium | reverse complement strand
AACGTATGAAGAGGTACACGACACCCGCCCTGGCCGTTCTGGCGGCGGCGCATCTCGCCGGCTGTGTGGCGAACCCCATCCGCACGGGAGATCTCTTGCGAGAGATGACGGACATGAACCGTCTAGCCGAGACGCCTTCGCCGGCCTACAAGACCGTCCAGTTCTCGTCTTACGACCGGCGCAGCAACCTACCGGGCGGTCCCGGCTGGTTCGCCAACGCCGACGGATTCGGGAACGAGCCGATACCGGGCTTCGAGGCCGTCCTGCGAGTGCCAAGCGACGACGGCATCGGCGAGTATCTGGTCTGCGACGTCATGGGCCCCGGAGCGATTGTGCGCACCTGGACGGCAGCGATGGGCGGCGAACTGCGCCTGTACCTCGACAACCAACGGAAGCCGCTCTTCGCAGGTCCCAGCGCAGACTTCCTCGTGAGCCCCTATCATGCGATCGCAAAGGCGGCTGGCATCTCCTCGATCTCGGACGACGTGTTCCGGCAGGCGCAGGCGGGGTACGGCCCGATCCCGTTTGCCCATCGCTGCCGCATGACCTGGGTCGGCAACCTGAAGGAGGTGCATTTCCATCAGGTTCAAGTCCGGCAGTACGAGCCTGGCGCCGCCGTTCAGACGTTTCGCCCGGACGACCTGAAGACCTTCGCGACGCAAGTCGAACAGACACGGAGAATCCTGGACGACCCGGCCAAACAGTACGTTTTCGCCAACCGGAAAGCGCCTGCAGCCATCACCGCCACGCTGAAGCCCCACGAGCAGGCTGAGGTGCTGAGCCTGAAGGGCCCGCAGGCAATCGAACGACTCACACTCAAGGTGCATGCCCAGGACGTGGACCGCGCGCTACGGGAGACCCTCCTGTGCATCACGGCCGACGATTATCCCTGGGCGCAGGTGCAGTCGCCGGTCGGAGACTTCTTCGGAGCGGCGCCGGGCATCAATCCGTTCAACGCGTTGCCGTTCGACGTCCAGCCGGACGGAACGATGACCTGTCGCTACGTGATGCCTTTCGAGTCGTCGCTGCGGATCATGCTCGACAATCGAGGCGACCAACCCGTCACCCTGACGGGCTCCGTCTTGCCCCGGGACTACGCGTGGACCGAACGGTCGATGCACTTCTACGCACGCTGGCGGGTCGATCACGGCTTGGTCGGCTCCGGCGACGCCGTGGCGGACATGCCCTTCGTGCTCGCCGGCGGCACGGGCCGGTACGTCGGATCGGCGCTCATGCTGCTCAATCCATGCCGCGCCCCGACGCCGTGGGGCGGATGGTGGGGCGAGGGCGACGAGAAGGTGTTCGTGGACGACGACAGGCTCCCGTCGACCTTCGGAACAGGCTCTGAGGACTACTTCGACTATGCATGGTCGTCGCCGGACATCTTCGGCCACGCCTACTGCGGTCAACCGAGAAATGACGGTTACGGCAACCGCGGCTTCGTCACCAACCAGCGCTGGCAGATCGTGGACGACCTCCCATTCCGCCAGCGAATCGCCTTCTACATGGAGCTGTTTCCGCACGACCGCGTGCCGGGGATGTCCTACGCGCGCATCGGCTACTACTACGCCCGGCCGGGCGTCCTCGACGATCACGTGATGATTAACGACGAGGACCTACGCCCGTTGGAACTGCCGCCGGACTGGCAGCCCCCGGCGGATTTCGTCTTGAGGGACGCCGCCATCTACGCCGTCGAGGACCTTGTGACGGCGGACTTGAAGACCGACTTCATCGAAGGCAGGCTCTGGGCCGGCGGGAAGCTGTTGACTTGGAAGCCGGCGGGCGTCGGCGACACGATCGGATTCTCGTTCTCGGTGCAGAACGAAGGCAACTACCAGTTCTTCCTCGCTGTCGCCATGACCCCGCAGGCCGGGCGCGTATCGCTGACGATCGATGGTAAGCCGATCGCCTTCGAACGCCGTGGCAACGAGATCGACCTGCACGCGCCGCATCGTACGCTGGCCCGCCAATTCGCAACGGAGGCCACGCCGCTGACGCAGGGCCCGCACAAGCTGGAGATCATCTTCGCAGGCGCCTCGGAGTCGATTCAAGAGCCGACCATCGGCCTCGACTACCTCGCCGTCAAGCCACTCCAAGACGGCAGCAATCGCTAGGGATTTGCGGAGTCGTCGGCGCGCCGCATCGCTGTCGCTCGACGCAGCGTCATCTCCCGACCCAGAGCACGCAAAAGACCATCCGCACTCTTGGGACGGATGGTCTTTCACGTTGAAAGCGGTCTTGACACGCCGTGGGGCCCCGAACCACAGTCGGGCTACAGCATCGACGGACACGTGCTCGGAAGCCGTTGCATGGCGCCCGCGCGCCACGGACATCGGTCCATGCGGCGCGGTTGACGGGCGGTTCTGAGAGAGCCTCCGACCCACTCCACAGTCCGCTAGAGCCTCACAGCCATCTAGCGTCGGCGCCGCAGCGCCATGAAGCCCGCCATCGCCAGCAAGCCCACCGAAGTCGGCTCGGGGATGCAGAGCGTGTCGACGACGATCTGATCGATGAACAGACCGGGGTCGCCGGAGGGGCCGCCGTAGAAATCAAGCTCTTCCAGATCGGGGTTCGGCCAGATGTGGATAGACCACAAGTCCCACGTCCAACCGCCGCCCAAGTCCGCCGAGTTAATCAGGTCGACGGTATTCTGGTCGCCGAACGGGATGTACACGTCCGGCTCCGGCGTGAGGCCGCTGTTGTGCCACGTCACCTGGAGGTAGATGAACTTGTCCGGCCACTCGAGATCATGATTGGGGATCATCATCTCGAAGTAGTCGTAGTAGTCCACGTACAGGACGCCTTGGCGGCCTTCGTACTGGTCGTACCACGCCTCCCATTGGGTCGCGTTTGCGTACGGTTCGCCGTACGGATTGGTCCACACGTCCGGGACGATGTGGTCGTAGTCGTCCCACGCCTGATCGAAGCTCCAATGCTGGAACGTCGACGTGGGATCGCCTCGCCACGGCGGCACGTACAGATCATCCGCGACTGCAGCCGGCGCGAACAGCGCGACCACAGCCATAACAACTAAAACTCCTCTCATCGCTGACTCCTCCTATCTGTTTGGAATACTCGGACCCACTCCCGTCGGGGCGTCGCCGCTGCGCGGCACAACACCACGGCCCCGGACGACCTGGCCCGTTGGAGTTGGCTGCCTTGAGACTCCGCGTTCTGACGCGCCCCCTCAATCGAACATGCGCTGACCAGGTGTCCCCATTTCCCGGCCACACCTCGCGAACCGTGATGCAGCCAACTCCGGGCGACGTCTCGATTCACCGGCGGACAGACGTGCAACCTCCGTCGGCATCGAGAAACACACCGCTGTTCGAGTATTCCGGGCCATCGCAGCGACTTCAAAAAAAAAACGCCGGCGAGGGATGATAACGATGCAAGCCCCTCTCATCGCTGACCGCGCCCGGGAATCTCGCGCGACTGCCCCCCATGCCGGGCATCCGGCCGATCGGCTGGAGCGTAGTCGACCCACCGAATCAATCCCAGCAGCGATCGTCGTCGGCAGCCCGAGCGGGCGGTCACGGCAAACCGTACTCGTGCCATCGCCCGTCAACCAGCCGCTTGATGTCCTCGCTCATCGACAGCGGCATCGGCCAATCGCGGACCGTTCCCTCGCCCTGCATCTTGCGCGTGGCGTCGATCCCCATCTTGCTGCCGGCGCCGCACGACGGCGCGGCGTGGTCGAGGATATCCATCGGGCCGTCGACCAGGAACGTGTCGCGGCGAGGATCGACGTTCGCCCCGACGGCGAACATCACCGCCTGCTCGTCGTGGACGTTCACGTCCTCGTCCACGACGATGATGAACTTGCTGAACATCATCTGCCCGGCGCCCCAGATGCTGCTGGCGATCTTCCGGGCCTGGTACGGGTATTCCTTGCGAATCTTCACGAAGCAGATGTTGTGGAAGGCGCCCCATTGCGGAAGGTGATAGTCGATCATCTCCGGGATCAGCATCTGGAGCAGCGGCAGGAAGACGCGCTCGGTCGCCTTGCCCAGATAGTAGTCTTCCATCGGCGGCGGACCGACGATCGTCGTCGGGTAGATTGGGTCGCGGCGGTGCGTGATCGCCGTCACCCGCATGACGTGGCACCGCTCCGCGAGGCTGTAGAAACCGGTATGGTCGCCGAAGGGGCCTTCGCGCGCCGTCTCGGTCGCGCTGACCCAGCCTTCGACGACGATCTCGGCGTTGGCCGGCACGTCCAGCGGGATGGTCTTGGCCGGAACGACCGGGATGCCGCCGCCGTTCAGGAAGCCGGCGAACAGCATCTCGCTGACGCTGGGCGGCAGGGGGCAGGTCGCCGCGTAGGGCAGGACGCTCTCCCCGCCGAAGACGAGTGCCACGGGCATGTCACGGCCTTGCGCGGCGTGCAGGCGGAGGTGCCGCGCGCCGTCGTGGTGGACGTGGCAATGGAAGACGGCCGACTGCGGCCCGGTCAGTTGGACGCGGTACATGCCCAGGTTGGGTTCGGAGCCGTCGGGCGCGGTCGTCAGGATGGAGGCAAGCGTGATGTAGCGGCCGGCGACGAGGGCGGGCGTCGCGCCGGCGTCCAGGGAGCCGGGCGTCGCGCCGCCATCGGGAGAGCCAGGCGCTGCACGAGGTCCTGGCGCGGCAGACGTGGCAACGGCATCGGCATCGGATGAACCGGCGGTTGTGACGCAAGCGGCGGCGCGAGACGCTCCGAATCGCGAGGCAATGACGGCGGCGTCGGCCCCGCCGTCGTGCGGCCAGCATTTGATGATCGGCAGGGTCGTCAGGTCGGCGTCGTCGGCATGGACGACTTCCTGACAAAGGCCGTTGCGGATTCGCTTGGGCGCGTAGTTGGCGAGCTTCGCCAGCTCCGGCAGCATCTTGAGCTTGTCGATCAAGGTCGTCGGGGGCTGCGGTTTGATCAGACGCTGCACGCGGTCTGCGAGTTCCTCGAAGCTCTCGCAGCCCAGGGCCAGCCGCATCCGGGCGTAGCTGCCGTACAGGTTGATCGCCACGGGCATCCGGCTGCCCTTGACGCGGCTGAAGACCAGGCCGTAGCCGCCCCGGCCGCCATGCACAGGATCCGTCGGAGGCGCGCCGGCATCGCCCTCGGGACAGGGCCGCTTACAGACGCGGTTGGCGATCTCCGAAATCTCCAGGATCGGATCGACCTCGGCGTCGACACGCCGGGCTTGCCCGTTCCGCTCCAGGGCCGCGATGAAGGACTGCAGATCGCTGAACGGCACGTTGACCTCCGCAGCGCCGGGCGTTCACCGACTCGACGCGCCCAAGCGCGATGCCGTCGGGCTCGCTGGAATGAGCAGATGTTACCGCCGGGGCCGTTCGGCAGAAAGCCTGGGGGACGATGCGATGCTGCGAGATGGCTACAGTCTACCAGGAGCCGGAGGCTGCACCTTGGCGTGTGCTCCTCCGTTTCAGGCGTCTTCCGCTCTCAGCTCGCTTGCATGGAGGCATGTGCCTGGGCATTGCGTGCGTGGGCGCAGAAGCAACGTCGCCCCCCTGCGACCGACGCCGAGCGTCGTGATGCACGCACATGCCTTGCGTCGGCCGTGGGGGGCCGTCGCTACTTGCCAAACAGGTACGCCGCGGCGAATCGCCACTTCTGTCTGTACGTCAAGCAATCTCCGAATCGGCCGTTTTGTCTGAGCCGGGCCCGACGAGATCAATTGCTGTAGCGAGCGACCAGTTCCTGTGTCGTCAGGAAGGTTGAGCTGTCCTGGATGTTGTTGAGGAAGTCGACGAACGGCTGCCAGTAGTCGTACTGTGTCGAGTCGCCGGTGTACCAGCCGTGGAAGAGAACGACCAGCGGCTGGTCGTTGTCGCGGGCCTGCTCGAAGCCGGCTTGGAGGACTTCCGCCCATTGCGCGGCCGTGTAATGCTCCGCCTGGGCCGAGGCGATGTCGCACAGGTAAACGCGCTTTCCGCCGTACTCCACCGTCGTGATCGGAACGGCCTTGAAGTTGTGGCCGGCGACGGCGTATGGCGTCACGTCGTTCTGGTGCCCGTCGGCGCATGCCGCCCCGTCGGTGCAAAGTTGACCCGCCTTGTAGCCGCCGTCGTAGGTCAGGCCAAGCTCATCCAGGATGCGATAGGTGTCCTCGTTCTGGCTGAAGTACTGCGGCCGAAAGCCGACGACGGTGGTGCCGGTGCCGCAGCTCTGGCATCCTTGCAGGGCGGTCAGGGCTCGGCTCAACAGGTCTTTCTGCTCGGCGTAGGTCATGCTGGCCAGTTGCTCGCCCGTGTTGTACCCGTGCATGGCGATCTCGAAGCCGTCCCGGGAGAAGCTGTTGAGGGTCAACGCCTGTCGATTGGCGTATTCGCCGGTGACGAAGACCGTCGCCTTGATGTTGCGGGCCTTGAGCTCGTCGACGATCTTCTGGATGCCGGCGCTACCCGTCTCCTGCTCCGCGTCAATCTGGAGGTTGACGACGACGCAGTTCGACTGACAGCCGGATGGCCGGAGCCACGGAAACAGGCTGTAGAGAATCTCGTTGCAACCCCAGGGAAGCGCGGAAACCACCAGAATCACCAAAATCACGTTTCGGCGGGAAACTCCTCTCTTGCTCACGATTCA
This sequence comes from uncultured Planctomycetaceae bacterium, assembly GCA_964514515.1. GTDB lineage: Bacteria > Planctomycetota > Phycisphaerae > UBA1845 > UTPLA1 > CAZERK01. The sequence continues at coordinate 442 of CAZERK010000173.1, read as the reverse complement.
CCCTTTCCTGTTGCCATTCCTGTCGCCTCTTCGGGACACCCGGCGAGTTGACGGGGCATCATAACCGCGTGGAGCAACGCCGTCGCCACGGCAGCGGGGGGTCATCCGCGTAAAGCGCGGGTTTCGCGCCGCAGTCAGCCCCATCGTGCTCGCACTTGCTCGACTCGGCCCAGGGATGGCGCTACGCGCGGCCGCGACGATACGCGCGAAACGCGGGTCGGGGGGGCGCCCGAACGTCGACCGACACGTCGTCAACCGGCATCGCGATAGCGACGCGCACCACCGCTGCCGACGCGCCTCCTGATCAAGAAGCCTCGCCTGAGATGCTCAAAGTGCTGCCACAAAATGGCGTTTTCGCTTAATTGAGTCCAAGACCGGGTGACGATGAACTAGCGACCACTTGTTCCATGAAGCAGTTGGGGACCCGGGCTCGCGCGGCCTG
>CAZERK010000172.1:0-7065 GCA_964514515.1 uncultured Planctomycetaceae bacterium | reverse complement strand
CTAGCCCGTGGCGCTGTGCGTCGTGGACGGGCTGGTCGGCATGGAGGCGGGAGGGCCGGTCATGGGCCGGCCGCGAGAACTGGGCGTCGTCGCAGCCGGCCGCGCGGCCGCCGCCGTTGATGCCGCCGGCATCGCCCTCGGGGGCATGCGCGTCGGCCACGTCGAGCTCGCCGCGCGGCGATCAGTCTTGCAGCAGGTCGGCGACGATCCAGGGACGATCCAACCGTTCGTACCGGCGAAGCAGAACCTCAACTCCCGGATGCACTACTTCCTGCGGCACCTGCCGGGAGGTCGCCTGTTGTTCGAGACGTTTCTGTTTCATCCGTTGCGTTGGGCCTCGACGGCCTACCAGATTTTCTGGTACTACTGGCACGGCCGACGCAGCCGACGGCTGTTCTACAAACAGAGCCCCTGGGCGGCGATGTTCGGCCCGCCGGGCGACATCTATCTGCGTCCCCGACGGTGATCGTCCGGCGTCGCGGGTGCCGCATGATTGTTTAGCCGCGACCCGATAGGCGTGCAGCCGCGTCGTGTGATACGTTTAGCCGCGACCGGCTGGCCACGGCGCGAGATGCGTTTAGCCGCGACCCGAAGGGGAGCGCGCTGGTGCAAGCCGCCTGGGGCGGAGACTCAAACGATGCCCGGAGCCATCCTGCGACGTTGCATCATCGAACGGCTGCCGCACATCCTGGGGCAGCTCTGCCGCGCCCGGGCCATGCCGACCTACGGCTGCTTCGATCGCGAGTACTGGGCCTACGGCACCTGCGACGTTCCCAACGCTCGAAAACAGGAAGCCACGCTCACGCTGGCGCTGCTGTACCGCTTCGGCGAAGGCGAGGAGGATTCGGGCAAGGCGGACGCGTCGGCTGGCGGCACGGCCAGATCCTGCCTCGGCAACCCGGCGCTGCTTGCTTGGACGCAGGCGGCGATCCGCTACTGGGCCGACATGCAGCTCTCGTCAGGCGCCTTCAACGATCTGTTCGCAAACGAGCACAGTTACGTCGCGACGGCCTTCAGCACCTACGCCGTCGCCGAGGCCCTTCGCGTCTTGGGAGGCGACGCGGGCGATGCGCGCGACGCGGCCGCGCCGGCCCTGCGCAAGGCCTGCCGCTGGCTGATCAACGAGCGCCCCTCGCCGGTCACGAATCAAGTCTGCGGCGCCGCGGCGGCGTTGGTTGCGGTCGGCGAGCTTCTGTCCGACGCCCGTTACCGTGAGCCGGCGGCCGATCTCGTCAAACAGGTTCGAGCGCGGCAACACGCCGAAGGCTGGCTGCCCGAGTACGGCGGTCCGGACGTCGGCTACCTGTCGGTCGCCATCGACTACCTCGGCAAGTACGACGAATTGACGAACGACTCGACCGCCCTCGAAATCGCCGGCCCCGCGTGCGGCTTCCTGACGACCTGCATCCACCCGGATGGAAGCTTCGGCGGCGACTACGGCAGCCGAGCCACGGCGTACCTCGTCCCGCACGGCCTGGCCGTGTTCGCGGATTCCGTCCCCGACGCCGCCGCGCTCTACACGACGTTGGTAAAGGCCGTTGCTCATCGACGTGCGGTGACGGCTACCCAGCTCGACGACAAGTACCTACTGTTCAACGGCTACACGTACCTGCAGGCCGCCGTTCGATCCGTGCCGTCTGCCTCGCCGTGCCTCGCGCCCGGCCCCAGGTTCCTCGACGGCTGCGGCTGGGCCGTTCTGGCCGGCGAAGGGTTCCACGTCGTCGCCAACCTGCGTAAGGGCGGGGCCGCGTGGTTCCGCTGCGGCAGCGAAGGCCCCGTCGTCCACGACGGCGGGATCCTCCTGGTCGGCAAAGGGCGGATGTTGACGAGCTGCTATCTGGGAGCTTCCGAACCGACCGGCGTCTCCCCGACTGCGGCCGCGACGCGCGGCGTCCTGGCCAGACCGTTCGACTATCGGATGACGCCGGTCCGGCACTTAAGCCTCAGCGCTGCTGCTGCCGTGACGAGCCGTTGGAAAAAGGGCCGGGAATCGTTCAAAAGGGCCATGCGCTCTTGGATCGTGACAGGCGACCGTCGCACGCGGCACGCGCACATCCGCCGCATCACCATCGAGAACGGTTGCCTTCGCGTCGAGGACGAGGTGGACGTTCCCTGGCCCTGCCTGCTCGTGGTCGGCGCCAGCCTGGAATCAATCTACGGGGAATCGTCCCGCTACTTCGAAGTCTCGCAGCTCGACAGTCCGCCGGTCGAGGTGCGGTGCGACTCGCCCGGCAGAGTCATCCTGAGGCGAATCTACAAGCACGACGGCCTGGCTTCCTGTTCCATCTGAGACGCCACCCGCCAGCCAAGGCCGGCGGCTCTCATGGCGCGGCGTACCGACTCGACGTTCGTCGCGCCGCATGCGAATCGCCGCGGCGGAGAGGGGGTCCGCCTCGGCCACCGTTGGGAGTTGAACGTGGTAGACTCGGCCCTCCTTGATCGCCTCGACGCCTACGCCGGTCCCGCCGCGGGCATCGCCACGTCCGTGCTCTGGACGGCGACCGCCCTGTGCTTCACCGCGGGCGGCAAGCGCATCGGGCCGATTGCCGTCAACGGCCTGCGGATCGCCCTGGCCGTCGTGCTGCTCGGCATCACGCACCGTCTCCTCAGCGGCCTCTGGATCCCGCCCGGCCGACCAGCCCAGTACGTTTTCCTCGGCGCGTCGGGCGTGCTCGGCCTGAGCATCGGCGACCAGGCCCTGTTCACGGCTTTCGTTGACATCGGGCCGCGGCTGGCGATGCTGGTCATGGCGGCGTCGCCGATCTTGGCGGTCTTCTTCGGCTGGATCGCCCTGGGTGAGGTTCTCCAGCCGATCTCCTGGCTCGGTATCGTGTTGACGATCGGCGGCATCTGCTGGGTCGTCCTGGAACGACCGCCGTCGACCGAGGACCTTATCGGCCAGCGCCGCCGTCGCGGCCGAGGGCTCAGCCTCGCCGTGATGGCCGCCGTCTGTCAGGCGGGCGGTCTGCTCCTGAGCAAGCAGGGCATGGGGCACGGTTGGCTCCCGACGGACCAGCACATGAACCCGCAGGCCGCGGCGCTCGTCCGCATGGTCTTCGCGTGCCTAGGCATGATTCCCATCCTTGCGTGGCACGCGCTCCGGCGGCGAAACCGACGGACCCCGCCTTCAACCGCCGCCCAAACGGCCGGCCGCTCGTGGCGGGCCGGCTTGGCGTTCACGCTTTGCGGCGCATCCGTCGGTCCGTACCTGGGGATGTGGATGGGGCGCGTGGCGACCGACCGCGCGCCCCTGGGCATCGCGCAGACGCTCTGCTCGCTCCCACCCATCTTCATCCTTCCCTTCGCAGCCTGGATCCATAAGGAGCCGATCACGGCCCGCGCGGCCATCGGGGCGCTTGTCGCCGTCGGCGGTTCTGCGTTGCTGTTCCTCCCGCCACTCTGACCCGCCGCGCCGCTTGTCCGTGCGGGCGTCGATCTCCGGACCCTCTCCGTGCCAGGAGGGAGGCGGATTCGGAGGGTCACAGAGGCCGGCTCGGATAGGGGCGACTGCTGCCGCCGCGGCCACCCGCCGGCCGGGGCCGGCGGCTCTCATCAGGCGCGGACGATGCCCGTGCCAAGGCCGGCACTCGCAGGCAGCGGCTGGCGGCTGCATCCAGGGGCTGGCAAGCAGCTATAAGACGCACGGGACGGCCAGATGGCGGAACCAGAAGCCAATTTTGTGCTAGGATGTACCGATATCTCTCAAGACGTTAGGCGGGCGGTGCTGCCCACGTTCTATATGACGTGGGAGCAGAGGAGGCCTCCATCCCGCGATGGACGGTCGCTCTTCGTCCGCTGCTGAGTTGTTGGCGAGCCTGGTCAAGGGGTCCGTGCGTTTTCCGCCGGGGGTGCTCGGGCCTGCGGGGATGGTCACCCTGTCGAATCGTCCGAAAACGACAGACACCGTTCGAGTTGCTTTCTCCCGGTCTCTAGGTACGGAGGTGCTCTACATGGCCGCACGTCACAGATGGGCAGTTGCCTTGTCGGTAGGTTTCCTGGTCCTCGCCCTTACGGGCTTGCCGCTTCTGGCGCAACCGCCGCAAATGCCAAAACCGCCCTCAGCCGAAAAGGGCGACAAGGAGGCGCCCAAGCCTGACTTCCCGCCGTTCGAGGAGGCGATGAAGGAGTTTCAGGAAGTCCAGACCACGGAGCCGTCGTTCATCAAGCTCTGGTACAACAAGAAGGCGGACGCCTTGCGAGCCCAGCTCCCCGCTTCGCTGATCGGTCAGAGATTTCTCATCGCGACCAGTGTGGCGGGCGGACCGGCCGCGACCGGCTTCCAGCTTGACCATTACCTGGCATACTTCGACCGGATGGACAAGAAGCTCGTCCTGATGCGCGTCGACCCGCGCTACGTCGAGGGAAAGGACGAGCCCGTGTCGGACGTCATCAAGCGGAGCTATGGCGGTGACATCATCCTGCAAAGCATGCCCATCGTGACCATGAAGGGCGGCGATCCGGTGATCGACCTCGACGCGCTGTTCAAGGCCGACTTTGCCGGCGTCAGTCGGTTCGCTGGCGGCAACGTCGGACCGGACCTGAGTAAATGGAAGAGCTACAAGGCTTTTCCGCAGAACCTGGAGCTGACGGTTGACCAGGCCCTCATGCAGGGCAAGGCCGGCCGGCGCATCCTCGTCCATTACAGCCTGTCTCAGATTCCGGAGTCGGCCAAGGGCTACCAGCCGCGCGAGGCAGATGATCGCATCGGTTACTTCCTCACGGTTCGCAAGGACTGGACGCGGAAGCACGAGGACCCGACCTTGTTCCACCGCTACGTCAATCGGTGGCGGCTGGAGAAGCGCGATCCGAGCGCGGAGTTGTCCGCGCCCAAGAACCCGATCGTCTGGTACATCGAGAAGACCGTGCCGCTGAAGTATCGCCGCTGGGTCAAGGAGGGCCTCCTGGAATGGAACAAGGCCTTCGAGAAGTGCGGCTTCTTGGATGCCGTCGAGGTGATCCAACAGGAAGACTACGACTCGCGGACCTGCGATCTCGACCCGGAAGACGTTCGGTATAACTTCTTCCGTTGGATCGTGACGGGCAACGCCTTTGCGATGGGCCCCTCTCGCGCGCACCCCGAGACCGGCCAAATCTTCGACGCGGATATCGTCTGCGATGACTCATTCGTGCGGGTCCTCGTCACGGAGTACGAGCACCTGAGCGGCGGGGACAAGTCGTGGGAGCCGCACAACCCGTTCCTCGACGACTTCCTTCGGACGCATCCAAGATGGGTCTATCGATCGCCATGGGAGCGACTGTTACCCAACGTGCAGCTCCGAGAAGACCCCGACGAGACGTTCCGCCGCACGCTGATGCAGTACATGTGCGAGCAGGGCCGGCCCGTATGCGAATGCGCCGCCGGTATGATCCACCAGATGGAGTTCGCCCGGCTGGCGCTGGAGGCCGAGGGCGTCGCTCGAAACACCGACGAGTTCCTGGGGCAGATGATTAAGGAACTGGTCATGCACGAGGTCGGCCATTGCCTGGGTCTGCGACACAACTTCAAGGGCAGCACCTGGCTGGACATGGACGAGATCGTCAAGACGAAGCGACCGGGCGAGGCGAACGTGGCGTCGATCATGGCCTACAACCCGGCCGTCGTCGTCCCGCGCGGCGAAGAACAAGGCTCGTACACGACGCGGTCGATCGGTCCGTACGACTACTGGGCGATCGAGTACGGATATCGACCCGTCGGCAAGCCGTACAAGGACGAGGATGAGATGCTCAAGGCCATCGCGGGCCGAGCAGGCGAGGCGGGCCTCGACTTCGGCACCGACGAGGACACGATGTCGATCATCTCTCCCGACCCCTACTGCAACCGCTACGACTTGGGTCGAGACCCGATCGACTTCGCTGAGCATGAGATCGAGCTGACGGAGAGCCTCCTGAAGGACCTGAAGGAATGGGCCGTGAAGGATGGACAGTCCTACTATCGGCTGCGGCGGGCCTTCGGGCACATCATCAGCCAACGGGCGGGAGCGACGAGTTACGTGGCTCGTCTGTGCGGCGGCCAGGTGATGCACAGAACGCACAAGGGAGACGCCAACGCCCGGCCGCCCTTCGAGACGGTGCCGGCCGAGAAGCAGCGCGAGGCCCTGCGGTTCGTCTGCGAGAACGTGTTCACCGAAAACGCCTACAAGATCGACCCCGAGCTGCTCAGCTACCTGGCGCCGGGCCGGTTCAACCATTGGGATTCCGACGAATTCAGCTTCCGCGTGGAATACAACATCCACGACGTCGTCGCGGGCATGCAGTACCGATGCCTGTTCATGTTGATGAACCCCTTCACCATCATCCGAATCCAGGACAACCAGGTGAAGTTCGGCGAGGATCAGGAGGTCTATACGCTCGCCGAGCACATCAACGACCTGACGGACGCCATCTGGTCGGAACTGAACGACGACGAGCGAAAAGGCACGGACGCCAAGCCGTTCATCAACAGCTTCCGGCGGAACCTCCAGCGACAGTTGATGGACATCCTATTGGAGATGGTGCTCTCCGAACCCGGCACGACGGTACCGGCGGATGCGAACGCCATCACGCGCCTGTGCGTCGCCAACCTATCCAAGAAAATCAACCAGACGCTCAAGACGTCGAAGCTGGACACGGCGACGAAGGCCCATCTGGTTGACGTCAAGAATCGGATCGACAAGGCGCTCGAGGCGGAATACTTCGTCGGCGGCCAGGCAAGCGGCGGCGCGATGTTCTTCTTCTTCAAGACGCCGCAAGAAACGTCCAAGCCCGTGACGGTCCTGCCCAAGCGGTGATCTCCGCGGGCGGACGCAAGACCATCCTGACAACCCACGACGCGGCCCCGGACTTCGCTGTTCGGGGCCGCTTTGTTGTCAACCAGGTGCATGCACCACCGGCTTCACAGAACCCGGCTCTCAACTTCGCGTTCCTCCACCGGATGCCCGCGTCTGCATGAGCCGGCCGGGCAAAGCGGCCGCCAAGTCGTCAGATAGAGGAAGCTCGTGTCGGCCGCCGCCACGGCGATCTTGAGGAGGTACGCGAAGACGACCGCCCCGATCCATTGCTCCAGCGTACGGATGGGACCGCCAAGGC
>CAZERK010000171.1:0-7082 GCA_964514515.1 uncultured Planctomycetaceae bacterium | reverse complement strand
TCCTCACCGCGTTCCTCGTCGCCGCACCGGCCGAAGGCCTTGAACTCGCTGTCGCGCTCGCAAAGCCGGACCGCTTCGGCCGTCACCTCCAAAGTCCGGCCCGGCGAAACGAAGCTCTTGTAACTGATATTCTTGGCTTCCGCCAGCACAACGATGCTCTGGGCGAAATCGTTCGTGGTTCGTACCAGCCACGCCGAGGCCTGGACCATCGCCTCCAGCATCAGAACGCCCGGCATGACCGGAAACGCCGGAAAATGATCCGCCAGATACTCCTCCGCCAGCGTCAGGCTCTTGCTGGCCACGACGCGGCGAGGCGGCTCCAAGACGCAAATCCGATCGATCAGGATGAATTTCATCTCTTGCTGAGCCGTTCCTTCGTGCAATCCACCGCGGGCCGACGGGAACCGCCATGTCCCCGTCTACCCCATCGCCTCGCTGCATCGCACCGGCTGCTCGCCACCATTCTCCGGCCGCCTGCCACGATGCCAAACAACGCTACATAGCCGACTGAGCCCTCCTTTGCAACCCTCGTTCGCCTGTCACGGGGTTTGAGCGATGCGCACAGGGCAATTGCATTCTCCCAAGCAGAGCCGCGACCCGCCGCGGCGGACGGCTCTGTTCAGACGTACGCCGTCGTTGCCAAAACGGCGAGAATGCGATTGCCCCCGGCGATGCGTACGCGGCGGGTCCAGCAGGCTTGACATCACAGACAATGTCACGTAGATTGCTGTGCTCGACAATTGCGTCTCGACCGGCGGTCCTCCGCAGCGCCGACAGACAGGTGGTCGTCTCTGGCGGTCAACAAGAGAGGGTCGGGCCTTGCCGCCAGACGCCAGCAGGTGCCTTGATGTTACCAGCAAGAAGGTCCTCGAAGTCCATGAAACGCTCCCGCAGATCGCACCACGCGCTGCGGCCCCCTAAACTGAGTTCGTGTCCGCGCTGCGGCACCGCGACGCTGCCGCATCGGGCATGCTTGAACTGCGGGTACGTCAACTCGAAGGTGGCTCTGAAGGTCAAGACCGAGGAGACCTAAGCTCCGATGCGCATTGCGATCGACGCAATGGGTGGCGATTATGCGCCGGCGGAGATTGTCTGCGGCGCAGTCGAGGGGCTGTCCTACCTGTCCGATGGCGACGAGATCGTGCTGATCGGCCGGGAGGACGCGATCCGCCCAATCCTCCCGAGCGGCGAGGCGGTTGCTCGTGCCATCCGCATTCACCATGCACCCGACGTCATCGGCATGGACGAGTCGCCGGTCGAGGCCCTCCGGTTGAAGCGGAATTCCTCGATCGTCGTCATGGCCAAGCTGGCGGCGGAAGGACAAGCGGACGCGGTGATCAGCGCCGGCAACACCGGGGCATGCGCCGCCGCCTGCCAGCTCAAGATGCGCACGTTGGGCAAGGTGTTGCGGCCGGGCATCGCCGTCGTGCTGCCGTCGTTCTCCGGCCCGTTGACGCTGTGCGACGTCGGCGCCAACGTGGCTCCAAAGGCTCACCATCTGCTCCAGTACGCTCAGATGGCGACGGTCTACGCGGAGCGCATCCTCCAGATCAACAACCCGCGCGTCGGCCTGTTGTCGATCGGGGGCGAGGAGGTCAAGGGAAATCCCCTCGTCAAGCAAACGCGGGCGTTGATCAAGGAAGATCCCTCGCTCAACTTCATCGGCAACGTCGAGGGACGAGACCTGTTCTCGGGCGCGTGTGAGGTCGCGGTCTGCGACGGCTTTGTCGGAAACGTCGTCCTGAAGCTCACGGAGGGTCTGGCAGACGGGATCTTCAAGACGATCAATCAGGAGATCGCCGTCGAGAATCCCGATTTGGTCAAGTACTTTGAGCCCGTCGTACAGGCCATCTGGCGACGGCACGACTTCAACGAATACGGGGGGGCGCCTCTGTTGGGCGTCAACGGCGCATGCATCATCTGCCACGGAGCAACCCAAAGCCGCGGCATCAAGAACGCCGTTCGCGTCGCGGTGGCCTACGTCAAGAGCAACCTGAACGCGGCCATCGCGGAACGCCTGACGGAGGAACTTGCCGATGCCTGAGCCGCTGGGCGTGAAGATTGTGGGCACCGGCCGGGCGGTCCCGGAGCGCGTGCTCACCAATCAGTACTTCGTCGAGCGACTCGACACGACGGAGGAGTGGATCCGGGAGCGGACCGGCATCCAGACCCGCCACATCGTCTCCGATAAAGAATCGACCGCGACGCTGGCGACGCAGGCAGCTCGCGCGGCGCTAGACGATGCGAAGCTGACCGCCGCCGATCTGGACATGATCATCGTCGCCACGATCACGCCCGAGCGCTTCTTCCCGTCCACGGCCTGCCACGTGCAGCGCACGTTGGGCTCCCGGCCCATGCCGGCGTTTGACCTTTCCGCCGCGTGCAGCGGCTTCATCTATGCGTTGGTCATGGGCGCGTTCCTCGTACAGAACTCCGCGTATCGGCACGTGCTGGTGATTGGTGCGGAGGCCATGTCGCGCATCACGGATTACGAGGATCGCGCCACGTGCATTCTCTTCGGTGACGGAGCGGGCGCAGCCATCCTCACGAAATCGTCCGATCCGAACGGCCCGTGCCTGCTGCACCATCGTCTGGAGGCCGACGGCACGGGAGCGGACATCCTCTCGATTCCCGCGGGCGGCGCCCAATTGCCCGCGTCGCACATGACGGTGAACGAGCGGCTGCATTACGTGAAGATGCACGGACGCGAAGTCTACAAGCTGGCCGTGAAGCGGAACTTCGAGGCGGTCAACAACACCTTGAAGGAGACGGGCATCAGGGCGGCGGACGTCAAGTTGGTGATTCCTCACCAATCGAACCTGCGAATCATCGAATCGGCGCGGGACCGGCTCGGCTTGGACAAGGAACAGATGCTCGTCAATATCGAGAAATACGGCAACACGTCCGCCGCCTCGATCCCGATGGGGCTCGACGAAGCGAGGAAATCGGGCAGGATCCGGACAGGGGATTTGGTGATGCTGGCATCTTTCGGCGCGGGATTCACGTGGGCGTCGGCGCTCTTGAGGCTTTGAGGCGAATCAGACGTGACCCGCGAGCATCGTCTGAGGACGGACAAGGACGAAACGTGAGCAAGACGGCTGTTCTGTTTCCAGGTCAAGGCGCCCAGGCCGTGGGCATGGGAAGAGACATCGCGGAGTCGTTTGGGGCTGCACGGCAGGTCTTCGCGCAGGCCGACGACATCCTCGGCATCCCTCTCAGCAGGTTTTGCTTTGAAGGGCCGGCGGATCGGCTGAATGCGACGGACGTGTCGCAGCCGGCGATTTTCGTCACCTCGGTCGCGGCGTGGCGGGCGCTGGAGGAGACGGGAGGCGCCGCGGAACTCGCGCCTCGGGCGATGGCGGGCCTTAGCCTCGGCGAGTACACGGCGCTCCATGTCGGTGGTTGGATGCCGTTCGAGGATTGTCTGCGGCTTGTCGCCCAGCGAGGCCAACTGATGCAGGTGGCTTCGGAGGCGACCGAGAGCGGCATGGTTTCGATTATCGGACTATCCGAAGCCGATACGAGTCGGTTCTGCCAGGAACTGGCGGGGGACGAAGTCCTCGTCCCCGCTAATTTCAACTGCCCTGGTCAAATCGTGGTATCGGGCCATCGGGCTGCGTGCGAACGCGCGGTAGCTCGGGCGGAGTCGTACGGCGCGAAGGCCGTTCGGCTGACCGTCGCAGGTGCGTTTCATTCACCGCTGATGGACTCGGCGGCCCTCGGCCTGGCGCCGAGCCTGGCGGCGACGCGTTTCGAGAAGGGCCGAATTCCTGTGGTATCGAACGTCTCGGCGGACTATTATGCCAGCCCGGAGGAAGTGCGAGTCCTCCTGAAGGAGCAGGTGGCGAAGCCGATCCGCTGGCAGGCCTCGGTCGAGCGTCTCATCTCGGACGGCTTCGACCGGTTCGCCGAGGTCGGCCCCGGCCGTGTTCTGGCCGGCTTGATGCGCAAGATTGACCGTTCCGTGACGGCGCTCAATTTCTCGACGGCGTCCGCGATGGAGCGAGTTTCGGCGTAACTTTCCACCAGGCTTGCTGTCTGAGACTGGGCGATCGGCGCCCACCGGAGAGGGATGGCTCGTTATACGGCATGGCAGACCTCTTGGACCGAATCGCGATCGTGACGGGCGGATCCCGCGGCATCGGGCGGGCGATCAGCCTTTCGTTGGCCAGAAACGGGGCGACGGTCGTCGCCTGCGCGAGAGACCATGAGCGCCTGGCGTCCCTGCCCGCCGAGGCGGCGGACGCCCGGTGTCGAGGGAAGGTCGTCGCTCGGGGCTTGGACGTGACCGAGGCGGCGAAGATCGAACGATGGGTGGATGACATCGCCACGGAGTTCGGCCGCCTGGACATGTTGGTCAACAATGCCGGCATCACGCGCGACTCGTTGATCATGAACATGACCGACGAGCAGTTTGACCAGACGCTCGACACGAATCTGCGCAGCGTGTTCCAGATGACGCGGGCAGCCGCCAAGCACATGGTGCGGGCGCGGTGGGGACGGATCGTCAACATCACGAGCGTCTCGGGCATCATGGGGAACAGCGGACAGGCCAACTACGCGGCGAGCAAGGCCGGCGTGATCGGGCTCACCAAGTCCGTGGCGAAGGAACTGGCGCGGCGCGGCGTGACCTGCAACGCGGTCGCGCCGGGATTCATCAACACCGACATGACGAACATCCTGTCGGAGAAGGTCCGCGAGCAGGTTCGCGGCCTGATTCCTCTCCAACGGTTTGGGGAGCCGGACGAAGTTGCCGCAGCAGTCGCCTTCCTGGCGTCGCCCGCGGCGGGTTATATTAACGGGCAGGTGCTGGTCGTCGATGGCGGCCTGCACATGTAATCTCGCGAAGGCGGGTTGGACTCTGCGCGGGCGCAGCCTCACCAAGAGGAAAAGGTGTGCCCCGCGAGGGACCCGGCGACCCCTTGAGGCGCTTCGTCGGCGTGGAATCGGCGTGATGGCCGACCTCCCGGGCACGGCGGTTGCTGCTGTCGCGTCGGCCATTGCGAGCGGAGAATACGAACCATAACGGAGATACAAGTCGTGGCGGCAACGGTTGAAGAGATTCAAGAGAAGGTCGTCAAGATCGTCAGCGAGCAGATGGGCGTGGACAAGGCGGAAATCACGATGGAGACGTCGTTCATCAACGACTTGAACGCCGACTCGCTGGATACCGTCGAGCTCGTCATGGAGCTGGAGGACGCCTTTGAACTGAGCATTCCCGACGAAGAGGCGGAGAAGATTCAGACGGTCGGGGCGGCGGTAGATTACATACGGAAGGCGCAGGACCAGAAGGGGAGTTGACTCACCGCGCGTCCGGGGCCGCATGCGCGCGGCGGCGTCGCTAGGGCTGGTTTCTATGGCGGACCATCGTCGAGTCGTCATCACCGGAATGGGCTTGGTCAGCCCGCTGGGGGATTGCGTAGACCGGTTCTGGGATCGGCTGCTGGCAGGCGAGAGCGGCATCCGGCTGGTCGAGCAGTTTGACGCGACGGCCTTCCCGGTCCGGATCGGCGGGGAATGCCGCGAATTCGACCCTGAGAAGTACATCGACCGCCGCGCGCTGAAACGCGTGGACCGCTTCGCACAGATGGCGATCACCGCCGGGACGGATGCGTTTCGGGCGTCCGGACTGAAACAAGGCGATTATGATCCGAATCGATTCGGCGTCATCTGGGGGTCCGGGATCGGCGGTCTGTCGGAGATGGAGGAGCAGCACAATCGGCTGCGAGACAAGGGGGCTTCCAAAGTCTCCGCCTTCACAATCCCGAAGCTGATGGGCAACGCCGCCAGCGGCAACATGTCGATCCTGTTCGGCGCCAAGGGGCCGAGCACATCGGTGGCGACGGCTTGCGCCTCGGCCACGAACGCGATGGGGGATGCGTTCAACACGATTCGTTATGGTCGGGCGGACGTGATGGTGACGGGAGGCTCGGAAGCGGCGTTGACGTCGTTGGGGTTGGCCTCCTTCGCCGCGATGAAGGCGATCTCCGAACGCAACGACGATCCGCCACGAGCGTCGCGGCCTTTCGATCGCGACCGCGACGGGTTCGTCATGGGCGAGGGAGCCGGCGCCGTCGTGTTCGAGGAATACGAGCACGCCCGACGACGCGGCGCCCCCATCCTCGTCGACGTCCTCGGATTCGGCACGACGGCAGACGCCTATCATCTGACTCAGCCGGATGAACAGGGCCGAGGCGCCGCCGCGGCGATGCGATGCGCCCTAGCGGACGCAGGCGTCCATCCTGACCAGATCGACTATATCAACGCTCACGGGACGGGCACGCCGTTGGGGGACATCGCCGAGACGCTCGCGATCAAGGCGGTGTTCGGCGAGCACGCATACAGGCTCCGCATCAGCAGCACGAAGAGTTCGATCGGGCACCTGTTGGGGGCGAGCGGCGGCGTCGAGTTGATCGCGACGATTCTGGCCTTGCGAAACGGCGTGGTGCCGCCGACGATTAACCTGGACCATCCGGGCGACGGTTGCGATCTCAACTACACGCCGAAGACGCCGCAGGACGCCAAGCTTCAGGTCGCCATGAGCAACTCGTTCGGCTTCGGCGGGCACAACGCCTGCATCGTCGTCGGCAAGCTCCGCTGACGCGCGTCGTCAGCCGGTCGCCCCTGCCGGCGAGCGGGCCGGCCTTCCTCAAGTCTCTCTCGCACACGGACGATAGACAGGACAAGGAGCTTCGCGCGCCCATCGACCGGTTCTGAATCCGGCGCCAAGCGCTGCGCAGGAATATGCTGCCACAGGAAGACATCGACGCAATCCTGATGAGCGCCCAGCAAGCCGTCGCGGAACTGACGGCCGAGGCTGATACCGCGAGCCCGGTGGCTGCGCCCAAGCCGACCGCGGCGCCGCCGCCAGCGCCGGCCGCGGCTCGCACGTCCGGCCGCTCCCCATCTGACTCGGCGAAGCCTGCGGCGCGGCGCGGCTCGATCGACAAAGACCGAATCCGAGATATCCTCCGAATCCGCGTGCCGGTCGTGGTCCGCCTCGCCGAGCGGCCCATGCTCGTGAACGAGATCATGAAGATCGTGCCGGCCAAGATCCTCGAATTCACGCGGACCGTCACCGA
>CAZERK010000170.1:0-7198 GCA_964514515.1 uncultured Planctomycetaceae bacterium | reverse complement strand
GACCATGGGCGGCACCGACGGCTCGCTGACCTACTGCGGTTGGAACATCGACGACGTGGAGATCTGGGGCGTTCGGCCCATCACGGGCTGTACGACCAGCCCCGGCGACATGGACGGGAACGCCACCGTGAACGGGGCAGACATCCAAGCCTTCGTGAGTTGCTGCGTGGAGGGCGGCCTCGGCTCGTCCGAATGCGCCTGCGCCGACATGGACGACAGCGGCCAACTGAACGAGACGGACGTCACGATGTTCGTTGATCGCCTGTTGAGCCCGAGCCGCTAACGGTCGGCGGGGCAATCAGAAGCACGCGTTGACATGACGAGGCGACGCCGTTTCCGAGAACGGCGCCGCCTCTTCCTTGTCACCAGAACACGGCCGGATGCGTGGGCGTGTTGGGGTTAGAATGGTCGGAAGAGCCTTCCCGGTGCAACCGGTGCTGCTTGGAGAACCTGTCGCCACGGGCGACGACAAACAGGAGGCGTTTGCTGTTCGTGGACGTGCTGGGACTGACGCTTGACGAGGTTGCGGCGGCGACCGGGATGTTCGTTTCGGCGTCGCCGCGCCTGCGCGCCGCGTACCGCCACGTCCTGCGCGGCCACGTCGAAGAAGCCGTCGTTCGCGACGGATTGTCGCTGAGCGGCGGCGCGTACCCGGTCGTCCGTAGCATGCGAGATGGCGACCTCGTCAAGTTCGTTCAACGGACGCACGACGGGCTCGAGATCGAGAGCGTCGTCGTGCCGATGGCGCGTCGGAGCCGTGCCTGGACGTCGCTGTGCGTGTCTTCGCAGATCGGCTGTGCGCGCGGCTGCGTCTTCTGTGAGACGGCCCAACTCGGCCTGCTGCGGCAGTTGACGGCCGCGGAGATCGTCGGCCAGGTCGTGGCGGCCCGGCGCGATCTGGGCGCGGACGTTCGCAACGTCGTCTTCATGGGGATGGGTGAACCGTTCGACAACCTCGATGCCGTCGTGCAGGCCATCCGCGTGTTGACCGACCGCTACGGCCTGTCGATCGGCAAGCCGCAGATCACGATCTCGACGGCGGGACGCGCGGACGGTCTGCGCCGCGTGGCGGCCCTGGGCTGGCGACGGCTGAATCTCGCCGTCTCGCTCAACGCCCCCAACGACGCCATCCGCTCGCGGATTATGCCGATCAATCGACTGGAGCCGATGCGCGTCCTTCGCGATGCGCTGCTTGCGTATCCGCTGCGAAGCTGCCAGTTCTTCATGATCGAGTACGTGCTGATCCCCGGCCTCAACGACGCACGCGAGCACGCGAGGGAGCTGGCCGAGTTCCTGCGGCCCGTCAAATGCTGCGTGAACGTGATCCCATACAACCCGCGGAGCGATTCGCCCTATCCCGCCCCGACGGATGCGGCCGTCCAGGCGTTTCTAAGCTGGCTGCGCGACGCCGCGCAGTTCTGCAAGCTGCGGCTCACCAAGGGCCGGGCGCAGATGGCCGCGTGCGGACAGCTCGGCAACAGAAGGCTTCGGCGTGGGACGGCGATGAATCGGTGCCCTGTCCTCCGCACGGCGTCGCGCAGCAAGACGCCTGTGCGATACGGCGCCGGACGGACGCCTGCTTGGCTGGGACTCGTGCCTGAGAGACTTACCTCGCCGCCGCCGTGGCGCCTAACCGGCTTCCTCGCCTCATCAATTCGGCGGTCATTTCGGGGATTTTCATGAGCGACACGCTCTGGTCGATGCATCCGGTCGCCACGGCTGCCTTCGGCATGCCATAGACCAGGCTCGTCTCCTCGTCCTGGGCGACGGTCCATGCACCGGCCTTGTGCAGTTGCACGATGCCGCGGGCGCCGTCCTCGCCCATGCCCGTCATGATGACGCCGACGGACCGGGCGCCGCAGACCTTGGCGACCGACGCGAACATCACGTCGACCGAGGGCTTGTGCAGCGACACCTTCGGCCCATCGTCCAGTCGGGCGCACAGGTCGACGCCTTGCCGGACGATCCGCAGATGGTGCGAACCGGGGGCGATGAGGATGGTGCCGTGCTGGAGCTTGTCGCCGTTCTTGGCTTCTCGAACGGTGGCGGCGCACACGCTGTTGAGGCTCGTGGCGAACGACGACGTAAACGGATAGGGCATATGAATCGTGACGACGATGGGAACGTAGTCGCTCGGAAACGTCGGGAGCATCCGCATCAACGTCTGCGGCCCGCCGCAACTGATGCCGATGGCGACGGCCCGGCCCCGCTCGCGGCAGGGCGGCATCGTCGGTGCGGCGCTCTCGCTGGCGCGGACGAGCTTGCGCACGCGGCCCTTGGCGCGAGCCGCCGCGAGGATCTTCTGAACGAGCGCCCGTTTGAACTCGGGCAGGTCGGCCGATCGGCCGGCTTTCGGCTTGGTAATGTAGTCGAAGGCGCCCTTCTGAAGCGCCTCGAACGTGATGTTGGCGCCGGCCTTCGTCAGCGTTGACACGACGACGAACGAGATGGGCAGCTTGCCGGCGACCTGCTCGAGCACGCCGATGCCGTTCAGGCGCGGCATCTCGATGTCCAGCGTGACGACGTCCGGCCGCAGGCTGCGGATTTGCGAGATCGCCTCCACGCCGTCCGCCGCCTGCCCGACGACATCGATGCGGGGGTCCTGCGCCAAACCGCTCTGCAACATCGTGCGGATGAAGGAGCTGTCGTCAACGATCAACGTTCGGATCTTTCGCCCTGTCATCTGGCGTGCCCCCACTCGCGCACCCCGACTCACTCAGCAGCCTACATTCCCAATCGCTCGGCTCCTCCCGAGGACTGCCGTCAACGGCCATCGTCGGGAGGCTTCCAGTAGTACGACTCGCGGCGGTGTCGCGCCTGCCAACGACACGACCGGCCCAATGCCAGATATCGACCGCCTGGGCTTCCGACTTGGCTTCTCCGTTGAGCGTCGAGCGTATCGGACGTTGCCTCTGTCAAGATGCTCGCGAGGGCTTTTCAGAGCGGTCTCAGAGTACACGTGGTGTGATGGTACAGCACCATTGTCGGGTCCCGATCTTGTGACTACCATACGCCAAGCGCCCGCCGTTTCTGGAGATCCCGTGGACAGACTCGTTCGAGACAGCTTCTTGCTCCTCGCTGTGACTGGTGGATTAGCGAACCCATCGCCGGCCGCTTTGCGTGTTCGGCTCTTTCGGCTGAGAAACAGATTCGTCGAATCCGGCGTCTGCCGTGGATCGCCCAAGGGCGTCCTTTGGCTGGTCGGCGTGCTCGTTCTTCTGACGCTCGCGGGCGGCAGACCGTGCGTGGCTCAACAGGGCGGGCCGAGTCGCGTGCTCGTTTCGCCCGCCGAACAGCAGGAAGTCGCCCCGACGATGCGCTTGGTAGGGACCGTCCGCCCACAGCTTCGCAGCGTGGTGGCGTCGGAGATCGCCGGGCTTGTCTCTGAATTGCTCGTCGAGGCGGGCGACGCCGTCACGAAGGGGCAGGTGCTGTGCCGGCTTCGTGACACCCGCCTGCGTTTCAATCAGGCGGAGGCCGTCGCCCGGCAGGCCGAGATGGCGGCCGTGCTGGTCGAGCGCATCGCCGTAGCCGAGAAGGCCCGGTTCGAGATGGAGCGCACGGCCCGGCTCTGGAGAGCGCAGCAAGGCACCGAGAAGGAACAACTGGACGCCCAGGCGGACTTCGAGGCGGCGCAAGGCCGGACGGAACAGGCCCGCATGGCGCTCGAGGCTCAGAAAGCCGCGGCCTCGGGGCTGGCGGATGACGTGGCTCGCTGCGAGATCGTTGCGCCGTTTGACGGATTCGTCGTCAGCAAGCAGACGGAAGTCGGCGCCTGGGTCGATCGCGGTGGTGCGATCGTCGACCTGATTGACTTGTCGACCGTTCGCGTCCGCGTCATGGTGCCGGAATCCGTCGTGAGCTTCTGTCAAGTCGGTGATTCCGCCCAGGTCGACGTCGAGGCGATCGGCCGAGTCTATGCCGGGAAGATCGCCCGGGTGATCCCGGACGCCGACGAGCGGGCGCGAACGCTCCCCGTCGAAATCGACATCGCAAACCCGAGCGGTGAACTCAAGGCCGGGATGTTCGTTCGGGCCGCGGTGCCATCAGGCCCCAGGAGTCGGCAGTTCGTCGTGTCCAAGGATGCCGTGGTCGTTCGTGGACCGATGTCGGTCATCTACTTGGTGCAGACGACGCCGCAGGGTGCGATGGCCATTCCGACGCCGATTCAGGTTCTCGCCGAGGTCGTCGATCACGTCGCCATCGCGGCGCCCGGTCTGTCGCCCGAGTCGCTCGTCGTCGTTCGCGGCAACGAATACATGTTCGGGCCGAGTCCCGTGATTCCGATCCCCATCGACCAGGCGGAGCCCCCGACGGGCGGAGATCCTGGCGGCCCGCCGGGTGCTGGCAGCCACGGCGGTCAAGGTGGCCAAAGGCCGGGACCAGGCGCGGCGCCGCAGGCCGGATCAGCCCCGTCTTCGGAGCAGCATCCGCCATCAGGATCAGAACGCCCCGTAGGATCGGGCTCGCCCCACGCATCGGGAGCGCCTGCAGGATCGGGAGCACGTTCCGGATCAGAAGCGCGCCCTGCAGCAGCGGGCAGTCCCGACGAGTCGGATCCGCCCCCCAGGTCGGGCGCCTCCCCCGGATCGGCATCAGCCGCCGGACCGCATCCGGGTGCGGCGGCGTCGTCGAATGCAGCTTCGGGATCGGGCGCCGCCGGACGCCCGTCCTCCGCCACCGAGCGCCCCCAGGAATCGCGGCCGCAGACTTCGCAACCTTCCTAGTTCAACGACGGTTCGCCCATGCACCTCGTAGATGCTTTCATCAAGAATCCCGTCAAGGTCGCCGTCGGCGTCTGCCTGCTGGTCTTGTTCGGACTGCTGACGATCACGCCGCCCTCGATCATGCCGTCGCCGATCCGTGTGCCGGTCCAACTCACGCCCAACCTGGACCAGCCCATCGTCTCCGTGATGACGACGTGGCAAGGCGCCAGCCCCGAGGAGGTCGAGCGCGAGATCATCGACCCACAGGAGGAGATGCTCAAAGGCATCGACCGACTGCGGAAGATGACCAGCGCGTCGGAGAACGGCTCGGGCAGCATCGAGCTGGAGTTCCTCGTCGGCACGGACATCAACATCGCCAAGCAGGACGTGTCCGACGCGCTTCGCCGCGTCGTCTATCAGATTCCGGTCAACGAATTCGACAATCCGATCGTCAAGAGCGGCCGGATGTGGGGCGAGGAGGCCATCGCGTGGATCATGATGTCCAGCGATGACCCGTCAATTGAGGTCCCCAGGCTGTTCACGTTCGCGGACGAGGAGGTCAAGCCGATCCTGGAGCGCGTGGAGGGCGTCTCCGCCATCAACATCTTCGGCGGCCTCGAACGCGAGATTCAGGTGGTCGTCGACGCGCTCAAACTGGCGCAGGCCGGGATTACGTTCAGGGAGCTGCAGTCCGCTCTGCAGGCGCAGAACACGAACGTCTCCGCCGGAAGCAGCGCCCAGGGCAAACGGGACATCGTGATCCGAACGATGGGCCAGTTCATGAACCTCGACGAGATTCGCCGGACGGTCATCAAGACCGGGCCCGGCGGCCCCATCCGCGTGCGCGACGTGGCCGAGGTGCAGGACTCGTTCAAGAAGCGATACAGCTTCGTCCGCAGCAAGGGCGCGGACGTCATGGCCATCGCGGCCTTCCGCGAGACGGGCTCGAACGTCATCCAGGTCATGGAAGGCTTGCGGTCCGCCATCGACCGGGTCAATCGCGAAATCCTGTCCGGCCGACACCTGAAGCTCGAACTGACGCAGGTCTATGACGAGACGACGTACATCACGTCGGCCATCGATCTGGTCCGCGGCAACATCTTCTTCGGCGGCGTGCTGGCCGTGGCCGTGCTGCTGATCTTCCTGCGGAGCCTGTCCGGCACGGCCATCGTCGGCGTCGCCATCCCGATCTCGGTCATCGGGACGTTTCTGGTGATCCCGTTGGCCGGCCGCAACATCAACGTCGTCATGCTGGCCGGGTTGGCGTTTGCGGTCGGCATGGTCGTCGACAACTCGATCGTCGTTCTGGAGAACATCTTCCGCCACCGCGAGATGCGCAAGAGCCGCATGGAGGCCGCGTCCGACGGCGCGTCGGAAGTCTGGGGCGCCGTCCTGGCCAACAGCCTCACGACGATGATCGTGTTCCTGCCGATCGTCTTCGTGAAGGAGGAAGCCGGCCAGCTCTTCCGCGATATCGCGATTGCCATCAGCGGCGCGGTGGGCCTGTCCCTCATCGTCTCCGTCACGGTCATCCCGGTGCTCGCGTCCCGGATGCTCGCCAAGACGCGCACGACGGCGGAGCAAGGCAGCGGTCGGTTCGCCCACGCGGTGAGCGCCTTCGTTTACCGCGTCAATCGCAGCCTGTGGGCACGGGTGGCGGTCGTCCTCGGGCTGACGGGGGCGTCGGTGGGCCTCAGCATCTACCTGTCTCCCGAACCCAGCTACCAGCCTTAGGGCAACCAGAACCTGATCTTCGGCGTACTCATCACGCCGCCGGGCTACAACACGGCCGAATGCGCTCGCATCGCCGAGACGCTCGAATCCGGCAACCCCGCGACGGGCATCGTCGGCATTCGCGACTTCTGGGAAGCCGATCTGAACAGTCCGGGCTACGAGCAATTGCTCGCCCGATGGAACGGCTTCGTCGAGGGCTTCGTCATCCCCGGCAAGGAGGCCGAAATCCAAAGCGCGCGAGCTCAGTCAAAGGACCGAAAGCTGCCGGCCTCGGACCGCAAGAAAGCGCGGCGGCGAATCCGCGAAATCAAACGGGAGATCGCGGAATGGCGAGTCCCCCCGCCGCCGGTGCAAGACTTCTTCTTCGTCGCCTGGAGCGGCGGCTGCTTCATGGGCTGTTCGAGCGAGGACCCGGAACTGGTTCGGCCGATGGAGAAGGTCCTCAATACAACCGGCTTCAGCATCCCGGACTCCTTCGCCGTCTTCTTCCAGATGTCGATTTTCGGCGACGTGGGATCGGGCAACTCCGTCGACATCGAAATCCGCGGTGACCATCTCGATCAGGTCGTGGAGGCCGGCCGCAACGTCATGATGGCCTGCATGGAGAAGTTCGGCAGCCGTCCGGAGCCCAACCCTCGCAACTTCATCATGGAACGCCGCGAAGACCAGCTCGTGCCCGATCGCGTCAAGGCCGCCGACCTAGGGCTCAACGTCGCCGATCTCGGGTTCATCGTTCGGGCCTGCGGCGACGGCAGCAT